>CALVKM010000003.1 GCA_944332705.1 uncultured Bacilli bacterium | reverse complement strand
ATTGCCAGTATCTTTATTTTTAAATTTAGGAAATCCACTATTTTGACTAAAATATCTATGATATGCATTTTCCAAATTAAATATAGGTGCTCTTAAACTGCAACTATCTACTTCTTTTAACCATGGATAACTTTTATATAATTCTGGTATTTCTTTTATTTGTTCATAACAAGTTAAAGTTCTACCAGTTTTTTTATATTCATTTATTCGTTCTTCTAAAAAATGATTATATATAAATCTAGAACAACCAATAGTTTGATTGATTAACTTTTTTTGTTCATCACTCGGATATAATCTAAATTGATAACCTTTTAAAATAGTAGTCATACCAAATTTCCTCCTTGTAAATCAAGTATACCAAACAGTCGTTTGAATGTCAATGGTTTTATTTAAAAAAGTATAACTTTCCTATTAAATAAAAAAAGCACTAAATTGTGCTTTTAATTATTTTCTTTTAAGATTTCTAATGCTTTATGCATTCTTAAATCATATTCAAGAATGTCTTTAGTATAAACTTTATTTATTTCTTCAACATCTACACCAAATTGTTTTGCAAGTTCATGAGCTCTCTTATCTACTTCTTCTTTAGTAAATTTTAAATCTTCAGCTTCAGCAATAGCTTCGATTAAATAACGATATTTAACTCTCTTTGTTGCTTCTGGTTCCATAAGTTTCTTTAAATCATCTTCAGTTGAACCAGTCATTTGATAATAAGTATCAATATTCATACCTTGCATTTGTAATTGTCTAGAATATTCATCAAGCATTCTTCTTACTTCTTCTTCAGTTATTTCTGGATTAAGATCTACTTTTAAATTTTTAGAAGCGGCTTCTAAGCAAGCATCAATAAATGCATCTTCTGCCATGTGTTCCTTTTGATGATGAATATCTTTCTTAATTTGTTCTCTTAATTCTTTTTCAGTTTTAATATTATCATATCCTAAATCTTTAAAGAAATCTTCGTTAATATCTGGTAAAATTCTAGTTTTAACTTCATTTACTTTAACTTTAAAAGTAACATCTTTATTCTTTAAGTCTTCGATATAATTTTCTGGGAATTTTAGATTTAATTCTTTTTCTTCTCCTGCTTTAAGACCAATTAAACCTTCTTCAAAACCAGGTATAAATGAATGACTTCCTATTTCAAGTGGGAAGTTTTCTCCACTGCCACCTTCAAGTTCTTTGCCATCAACAAAACCCTTGAAATCGATTATAGCAGTATCTCCTTCGACAATTTCACCATTTTCTTTAGTAACTACATCTGCCATATGTTCTTTTAAATGTTCAATTTCATGATCAATTTCTTCATCAGTTACTTCAATTTTTTCCTTCTTTACTTTTAAGTTTTTGTATTCCCCTAAAGTTACTTCAGGTTTAGTAATAATAGTAAATTCAAAAATGATATTACTATCACTAATACCTGTTACATCAACTTTTGGTTCTACAACTGGTTCTAGTTTACTTTCATCAAGAGCTTTTTTATAAGCAACCGAAATAGCGCTATCAACTGCATCACCATAAAGTGATTCAATACCAAAGTGCTTTAAATAAATATCTTTTGGAGCAGCACCTTTTCTAAAACCATCAATTTTTGTTTCTTTGTTTTTCTTTTTGAATGCCGCATCTAGAGCAGATACCCATTCCTTATCTAATTTAATTTCAATTTTGTGTACATTTTTTTCCATTACATCTCTCTCCTTAACTATAAAATATTATATCATTTCAATAGAAAATAAGCAATTATTTTAATTGCTTATGCGATTTTTTCAATTTTTATATTGTATCCGCCGTTTGGAGAATCTACACAAACGGTATCTCCAATACGGTGAGAAAGTAGTGCTATACCTAAAGGTGATTCATTAGAAATTTTATTTTCAAATGGATCTGCTTCCATTGAACCAACTAACTTATATTCTTCTACTTCCCCATCATCAAAACTAATAGTCACAGTTGAACCTAAATTAACAATATTTTTATCTTTATTGTCGATGATTTCCGCATGTTCAAGTTTGTATTCCAGTTCTTGAATTTTAGCTTCAATTTGGGCTTGTTCATTTCTCGCTGCATCATAATCGGCATTTTCTGATAAGTCTCCTTGAGCCCGAGCTTCCTTTAAAGCCTTAATTACTTCTGGTCTTCTAACTTTTTTAAGTTCATTCAATTCTTCTTCTGCTTGCAAGTATCCTTCAGCAGTCATAATAAATTTATTATCATTCATTTTTTTATCTCTCCTTTTTTATTTTGATTTCCAGTTCATAATATTACTATAAAATACTTGATTTGTCAATCACTTTTAGTCTCATAAAATCATTTTTTGCGAGTTTTTTATCAACTGGAATTCTAACTATTGTCTTTGGATGACGAGATGCATCAATTGATTCTAGAGAATCATTATATATTTTATTTAAAACTATACTAAATGTTTCCGTATTCGGCCCAAAAAATTCAACTTCTGTGCCAACTTCAAAATAATTTCTAGTATCAATTGTAGCTATTTTATTTTTTTCATCATAATCTATTACTAAACCTAGGAAATCTTGATTAGATGCTTCATCTCTACCATTAAAGTATTGTTCATCTACTCCTGGTAATTTATCAAAAAATTGGGGAGCTGATTCTCTATTTGCACAGCGGTTAAGTATAGCTAAATAATATGCTTTATCTGGCTCTGTTAAAGTCTTATTAATTATGCCATCAATCATCCTGCGGTAACACCAAATAACTGTTGCAACATAGTATATCGAACGCATTCTACCTTCAATTTTAAAAGAATCAATACCCATATTAATTTCATCTTCTAAAAATTTAACCATATTTAAATCTTTCGGCGTAATAGTTAAATCTACTTCTCCGTCGCTTCGTTCAAAATTCCAACGACATACTTGAGCACAACCACCACGATTAGCATCTCTAAGCGTCATATAATTAGATAAAATACATTTACCACTAAAAGAAGTACACATGGCTCCATGGATGAATGCTTCTACTTCTATACCAGTATCCTTTATTCTTTTTATCGCATCCCTACTTGCTTCTCTAGCTAAAACAACTCTTGTAACTCCGAGATTCCGCCAAAACTTGACAGCTCTTGAGTTCATTGTACTAGCTTGAGTAGATAAGCACATAGCTAGATTTAGACCTAATTCTTTTACTCTTTTAATCACGGCAATATCACTAACAATAATGCTATCAATACCTATATCATCTAAATATTTTAAATATTCATCTAAACCTGCAAAATCACTATCATGAAATACGATATTAACTGTTACATAGACTTTTTTACCTAAGCTATGGGCATATTCAGTAGCTTTTTTTATTTCTTCTAAGTTAAAATTTTTGGCATTGGCGCGTAATCCAAAATTTTGGCCTCCGAAATATACCGCATCAGCCCCATAAAGGAATGCAAAATAAAGTCTTTCAAAATCTCCGGCTGGAGCTAGTAATTCAGTCATCTTAATCACCTATCCTATAAGTAGTAGCTTTATCTAAAAATAAAGAATCGTTATCTATGTTACTTACATCATTATTAATGACTACATCTAGTATCTCTTCATCATCTAAAAATACCGGATTATACCCAAAATATAATACATTATCTAAATCAAGTAAATCTAGAGCATTATAATACTTACTTGCATAAAAATAAGTACCATATTCATTTTCAAAAATTTTAAAACCATTGTCATTGATTTTTGCCTCTATCATATCTTTATTTGGTATATTATAGTGTTTTGCATAATTTGTAAGTAATAATCTTCTTGAATACATTAAATCTTTCATACCAAAGACATTTACTACTACTGGTTTTATTGTATTTTTTACTATTTCTTTTATTTCTTCTTTGGTAATATCACTAGATACTACTACGCTATCCACATATTCTAAGTAATAATTAATTGATCTATAGTTATTAGCATAATGATTAATTAAAAGAATTTTAGTAATATTTAAATCACTTACTATATCAAGTATACCTAAATCATCAAATACTATACCTTTTATATTATTTTTTTTATGTAATACTTTATCTAATTCATCTAAATCAAAATCATCAAGTATTCTATTAATTAAAACAAAACCATCAATATCCTTAATATCAAAAGTTATCGGGTATCCTACAGTATATGATTTAAGAGGATATAATAGCATTATATCCTCATTATTCTTTAATTTATCTGATATTGTATTACTTGTAACTGTAATTAATTTCATCAATTTTTCCACCTACTTATAGAAAGTCCATCACCAATATTTAAAAATTTGGTATCAAATTCTGGATTATTTTTCAAAAATTCAATATAACTTTCAATCTTTTCTACTAAACTTTTTAAATTACCTTTATCAAGCATATTTGACTTTCCAACATAATCATGGAATTTAATATTATCAGTTATAATAACCCCTCCAGGTTTTAAAAAGTTTTTATATTTCTCAAAAAACTTAATATATTGACCTTTCGCCGCATCAATAAAGATTAAATCATATTTTAATTCTTCACTTAAATTAAGCTCTAAAGCATCTTGATACACAACATTAATGCGTTTTTCCATGCCACATTTCTTAACATTTTTAAGGCATTCCATGTATCTTGCTTCGTCACGCTCAATTGTTGTAACTTGTGCTTTACTATTACTTGATGCCATAAGTATGGCTGAATATCCTATAGCACTACCAATTTCTAAAATTGCCTCAACATTATGTTCTTTAATATACTTCATAATGTAGACAATTGATTTTTTCTCAATTATTGGCACATTATTTTCTTTAGCATATTCCTCCATCGCGAGGATATTTTCTTTTAGTTCTTTCAATTTTTCTCACCTATCCATATAACCTTTGAAATTCTAAAAATTCATTATAATCATCTGTAAAATAAACATTACCAGTTACAATATCTGCAAAAAAGTAAATATAATTTGTATTAGCAGGATTAAGTACGGCCCGAATGCTTTCACTACTTGGATTACATATCGGTCCAACTGGTAAGCCAATTAAAGATGCATTACGAGTATTATAAGGGTTATCGTCCGCTAAGTCAAGAGCTGTAAGTGTTTCTGTCATACTTTTGCCCACACCATAATAGGTTGTAACATCCATTCCTAAGTTCATTCCCATATCAAGTCTCGTATATATAACTTGGGCAACTTTAGTCCTATCTTCATAATTCATTGCTTCTTTTTCAGCAATACTAGCCATTGTAAGTATTTCATGAACTGAATAACTACTTTCCTCAATTTCACTTCTTAATGGTTCTAATTGTTTAGTCATTTCATCGAGCATTTTTCTAACTACTTCTCCTAAAGTGGTCTCAGTATGTACTTGATAAGTATTAGGATATAAATAACCTTCTAAACCGTAATATAAATCATTATTTAGAATATCATCTGTTAAAAACCAGTAATCATTAATTAAATTATTTAAAAACTCAGGATCATTTATTTCAGTAATCATTGTATCATACTCTAAATTAGTATTTTCACTTAAAAGTTCTAAATATTCTTCTAGAGTAATGCCTTCTCTAAAAGTTAAGCTAACACTATCTCTTTCGGTATTAATTATATCGCCATTTGCTAAAGATTTAATGATATCTTCCGTGCTCATATTGCGGTTTAACTCATAAGAGCCCGCTTGGATATTGGTATTACCACTTAAAACAATATAAATTAAGGCCGCATATTTATTTCTAATTAACCCAGCATCCTTTAAATTAGTAACAATTTCCATTTTACTATCCCCTTGATTAACAGTAAAAGAAACTTTAGTACTACCACTAGATACAGAAGATAATAAATAAAAATAAACACCAACAAAAATAGCAATTAGAGCAATAACAATTGCACTTATTATTAAAATAATTTTACCCTTTTTACTCATCTATCTCACTTCCATTCATCTTAGATTGAATATTTAATAAAACTCTATCCAAAAATTCTAATATTTCTTCATCTTCAATAGGTTTTATAGATTGCACTCCATCCAAAAACTCATAATTTCCCGCATAGGCGATAATATCCCCATATTCATTTTGTTCTCTTTTGGTATAAATAACATAATTGTTATTGTTAACTTCAATATTTAACAAAATATCATATTTTTCGCATGAATCGCCATTTTCAATTACTAATTTATTATTTTTCATAGCTTCCTCAAATAACTTTCTAATATTAAGACTGCCGATACTATATCCGTCTTAGCACTTTTATTTATTTTTTTTACATTATTGTTTTTTAATATACCTATTGCTTCAACTGTTGTAAGTCTTTCATCTTCTAAGTGAACAACCAACCCTTTATCTTCAAGCATACTCTTGAAATTTAGACTTCTGTTACTTGCAAACCCTAAAGAATTATCCATATTTTTAGGAAGTCCTAATACAACTTCCTTTATATTATATTCACTTACAATTTTAAGTAACTTATCTAGTGCTTCTTCATAATTTTCTCTTGCAAACTTTATTAATTCTAGCGGAGTTGCTAAAGTATTGGTTTTATCACTAATTGCCACTCCTAAAGTAGTTGTACCTAAATCCAAACCTAAATAACGCATTATACCCCCAAATAACCATTGATTATTGCTCTTAAAATTTCACTTCTATCATATTCACTAATCTTTTTTCTGGAATTATTAAATGTTGTAATGTATTTCAAATCTCCAGTGATTAGATAACCCACCAATTGATTAGTGGCATTATATCCTTTAAATTCTAATGCTTCAATTACTTCATTAAGCATCATTAATATTAATTCTTGTCTTAATTCTTGGACATTAAATATACTTGTTTTACTATAATCCATAATATACTCCCATCATCATATTAATGATATCAAAAAATACTACATTAATCAAGATTTAAGCATGAAAAAAGATAGATATTAATCTATCTCGGAGGTTGGAGATACTAACAGCAGTATTTAAATTGTTTATATTTAAAAGAAAACTTAATACTTTAATATTGTAGGAACTATAAGACTATAATTTATATTATAGAAAGGTTTGTAAAAGAGTTAATGATCAATAACGAACATATTTAAGAAAACTTAAACTTATACCGGTCTGTCCGAACGACCGCGCGTATCTCCTTCCCTCCGTAATAATATTATAACATATTTTTGAGAAAAGTATGTAATAAATGTGTTATTTTCGTGAAGTTTTTTTATTTTTCTGCAAAATCTTTAGCATTTTCTTTAAAAAATTCATAATAAACCCTTACATTTTCTAAATCTGACCATTTTTTTACTCTAGCAGGATATGAATCTAAATCATATATTTTAGCATCTTTAATATTTAGTAAAAACGGTGAATGAGTGGCAATAATAAATTGACAATTAAAAAATCTGGCTGAATCTTCTAAAAAATGAGCAAGCTTAATTTGCGTACTAGCAGACATACTATTTTCTGGTTCATCTAAAATATATAGCCCATTTTCTTTAATAACTGAAGCAAAATACATTAAAGCCGACTCTCCATTAGATTGCTCAGGCATTTCAGTAACTCCTACTCTTGATTTCACAAATTTAGATAAACTCATTTTTTTGGCATCTACAGCATTAACTAATTCTTCATAAGTTTTTATACTATCAGCACTTTTATATTTCTTATCAAAATACTCTTCAAACATTTCTTCTCTTTTACCATATATACCATAATTAACTCGGCGAACATTAAATAAATATTCAAATATATCATCACTACTAATAATTTTTATCTCCCATGGTCTTTTATTAAATTCATATTTGCAGTTAGCAACATAATTTATAAACATCTCACATGTACCATATTCTCTTTCCCTTCTAGCATTAATCGCCTCAGCAATAATATTTAATGCCGTAGATTTTCCCGAACCGTTTCCCCCATAAATAAAGGTAATGGTATCAAACTCAATTTTTTCAAAACCTCTTTCAGGAAATATGTGACAAGGATAACCATTTTTAACATAAGTTCTTCGTTCACCAAACATTAAATTATTTTCCTCTTCCTCGTCTAATAACTTAAAATCTCTTAAATAAATCATGAAATCATCTCCAATTAAAGTATATCATAAAATTTGACTTAACACAATCATTTGTTTGTGTTGTTGTAATTTTTCTTTAACTAATATATTTTATTCTTTTAATCAAATTCCTTCATTCTATCTCCCTAATAGATTCAAATAACTCTGGTATTGCCTCTTCTTTTAATTGGAGTTCAATGTTTTTACTTCTATTTTCAAACATACCGTTTACTTTATAAAAATACAAATGAATAAATAATGTTAGTTTATTTTCTTTTATTAATTTAATTAATTTATCTTCTTGTAATTTATAATAAGTCATTTGATAATACCTATAATGCATTATATTTTTTATCATCTTCTTACTATATCTAATGAGAGCCATATCACTTAATTTAAAAACACATCTTTTAATTAGATCATCAAAATAAATAAACCCGCGTTGTTCTAATAATTTTTTGTTTTTATTATAAATATTAATATAAAACTTTTCATTATCACTTGTAAGCTCAAAATAATGTCTATTAAAATATACTAATTCATTATACTTAAGAGCAACTTTTAAAAAGTAACTATAACTATTTTTATAGCCATAAAGACTAGCTATATCAAGTGATTCATGTTCTTTTGGACCATCAAAAGCATAAGCAAATAATTTTAAAGGAAAATGACTAAAACGCGATTTGGTTTTAAGCTCTATTCCCTTATAATCTGGAGTATAGAGATTATCAATCTCTTTACCTAGCAATTTCTCGAAAGTTAAACCACCTCCATTAATGCTATTATCTACCACTGTTGGTACATACCCAAAACTTTTTATTCTTTCAAATTCTGCGATTAATTCTTCTATACAATTCATAAACCGCCCTCCTTAAGTGATGTATCTTACCACAACTTAAGCGCATATTTTGTCGAATTAAGGGAGCAAATGCAAATTTTTTTATTTTTTTACTATTTTACATACTTTTATGTTTAATCATAACCCGGGCGATGATGTCCACCACAAAAAAAGAGATTTTTCAATCTCTTTTAATCCTTAATTTGGTGCAGGTAAAGGGACTTGAACCCCCACGGATAAATCCAATAGATCCTAAGTCTATCGCGTCTGCCAATTCCGCCATACCTGCACAAATAAAAAATGGTGGACCTCGAAGGACTCGAACCTTCGACCGCCCGGTTATGAGCCGGATGCTCTAACCAACTGAGCTAGAGGTCCGTGACACAATAATAATATCACATTACTAAATTTGTTTCAAGTACTTTTATTAATTTTTTACACTTTTAGCTCAGGGTTAGAGCAATACGGCATATTATAGTTTCTTTAATACTTCAAGACTTAAACCAGTTAGTTCTGCTGTTTCTTCTAAGCCTATTCCTTTTTTAAACATATTCTTAGCGGTTTCAACTTTCCAAGTTCTTTACACAGATTTAAGGTCGAATTGTGAAACTTCGAGGACTTAAATCTGTGTCAAAAATCATTTAAAAAGCAAAAAAAGATTTAAGAACCCCCTTAAATCTTAAATCTTTATCAATTATTTATCTTGCAACATATTTAATAAATCGATTTTAAACATGTCTTTAGATGCATTTGCTTTAGATATCATTATGCCCTTATAAGTTGTAAGTTCTGATCTATGTCCTTCAAGCAAGATATCAGATGGTGTAATAGTTTCAAGTACTACTACTTCATCTTTTTTATGAACTGTATATATTAACTTAACATCACCGTGAATTTGTGCAAACATCTTATCACTTGGCAATTTAAGCTCATATGTTTCTGTACCATTTTTCTTATTTACAGAAACTAGTTCACCAACGAATTTACCATTTCTTAAAGCTGGATAATAATCAAAATTTAACTTTTTAAATGCAAGCATATTATATTTTTTTAATGCCCTTTCCAACTTTTTAAATTCGTTTTCACAAACGTATTCTAAAACATATCCTTTCATTTTTCCATACCCCCTAATTACTCGAACAATATCATTATACCACAAACTACTATTTTTGTCAAATTTGTGTAAATTTTTCATATCGTTCATAGCATTTCCACAATGGGACTAAATTATACCAAAAAATTTTAGCTTTGTCAAATTTTGTCGATTGAAGCAGAAAAAAAGTCTTTTTAAGACCTTTTTAAACCATTATCATAAGATAAAAATCTATCTATAGTATCTTTTAGTTCATCTACTAATTCATATCTTTCCATTTTACTACAAATACAAGCAACATCTTTAATGTGTTCTATTAATTCATTAAAATAAGTATTAATATCTTTATCTATATCTTCTTTATTTACTCTACTTCTTATAAATTTCACTAAAATACTTGATATATTTTCAATAGGAAAATTTTCAACCACTTCTCTATCAAAATCACAAAAATCTATTTTTTCAATTATTCTATCTAAAATTACTATATCGTTATCTTCTAACATTAAATCCAGTTCATCTTTAGAATAAACTTTAGTTAAATCAATATTTTTTCCTGCCGCTACAGCAACAATATATTTAACTTGAAATAATTGTTCCCAATTAAGTCTCTTTTTTTGGCCAATATCATCATTAATAACCATTGTTGTATTAATTTCAGCAATTCTATCAAACTTTTGAGCATATTTCATAGATAATAACTCTAGCTCATCTTTCTTAGTTAAATTAACATCATATAGCATATTAAAATACTCTAAAAATTCAGCATCACTTAAAGTAGCAATATCAGTATTTAGTAGGCTATAAATCATTTGTAAATATATACAAACTCCACTTTTAAATTCATCCCACAGTTGTGGTCCATCAACTTGAAACAAATTAGCATTAACTTTGTCTGCTAATAAAATATTTTTTCTCGTAATTTCCATATAAATTCCACTCCACTTCTTTAATAAATGTATTATAACACCTTTTTTCTTCTATGTATACAAAATTGCCAAACTTTCCAAAATATATAAATGGTAATTATTACCAATATTATTTTAGAATATTTACTAATTATCTCTGCAAAAATATGCCAATTATCAGCCAGTATTACCCCAGCATAAACAAGAATTGTATTCCAAATTATAGAACCTACTGTAGTATATATTAAAAATAAGCGCATATTCATATGCTTTATTCCGGCAGGAATAGATATTAAACTCCTGATAATAGGTACACATCTACCAAAAAGTACGGCTTTTTCCCCATATTTATCAAACCAATTATTAGTTTCATCAAGATTACTTTTCTTAAACCATTTAAATTTTGTTACAAAAATTCCAACATTATATAAAATAATTGCTCCAAGTAAAGATCCTATTGTGGATGCAAGTATTACTCCAACTGGGATTAAATCTGTACTTTTTGTAATAAACCCACCAAAAGTGAGTATTACTTCTGATGGAATCGGTGGAAATATATTTTCGATTGCTATTAGCAAAAATATACCTACATAACCATAAGTTCCCATAACATTTAAAATAAAATCTCCCATAAAACCCCCATTAAAAAAATAATTGGTTAAAGTTTAAGTCTTACTATTGTTTCACCTAAATTCCAATTATTTAATTTATATTCTAATACATCTTTATTATTTCTTAGTATTCTATGCACTTCTTTAGTAAGAATATTTGTACTTTTACCATGGATAATAATAATATATTCATTTTTTTGGATTTTATTATCATGGATAAAACTACTTACTAAAGCATCAACCATTGCAACAATTTCCCCATGCAAATCAAGTTTGGGAGTTTTACTAGTTATCATTGAGGATTACTTGGTTGTTCTGTTTGCACTGGTTGCTCAGGTTGTACTTGGGTTTGGGGTTGTGGCGTTACTTGTTGCTGTGTTTGATTTACTTGATTTTGATTACTTACAGATCCTCCATTTACCTTTTTAGCATAATAATCAAGTACTTCTGATAAACTAGGAATAGATAATCTTGAACCCATTTTTTGCACTGATAAACCAGCTGCAATGTTAGAAATCATTACTGTTTTTTCCATATCAAAACCATTAGCAATTCCATAAGTAAATGCCCCGTGGAATATATCCCCTGCCCCAGTTGTATCTACTGCATTGCATTTTAGTCCAGGCATAATCTTTATTTGGTTTCCCGCTTGATACAAAGCTCCGTGTTCTTCTAGTGTTACTACAATTGTAGCATTAGGATATCTATTTTGTAATTTATTATAAATATTTACTAAACTTTGAGGTTGTTCAAAGTTAAATTTTAAACCTGTTAAGTTTTCCGCAAAACCTTTAGAACAAACAATATATTTAATATATTTACAAAGTTCAAGCAATTCTTGCGTAACACGACCTGCATCAATTATTGTTACTGCTTCAGGAAACTTGGTTATAGCATTTTGAGTTGCTCCATAATCATGTCCATCAGTAAATATTATATCTGGTGTAAATTCATAATTATATTTCTTTAAAGCTGGATATTCTGTTGCTACATTAAATACAGTTCTAGATCCATTTTTCTTATTAACCATAATAAATGAGAAAGATGTATCTTTTTCATAACTAGTTTCAATATAATCAGTATTAACATGAACATCTTGAAATTCCTTTTTTATCTTTGCGCCGTAATCATCACTACCTACATTTGTAGCAATAATGGTATCAACACCCCATTTACCCAGCAAATATGCCGCATTCGAAGCGGGACCACCCCCACTAGAATATTTTTCATTAAAACGATATTTAGCATTCTCCACAGGGTATTCATCAACTGGAACTGTCATATCCCAACTAGTATGTCCTATACATAAAACTTTCATTAATAATCAATCCTTTCATTATATACTAACAATAAATGGTTCTGTAACACTACCATTACCACTTATAAATACACAATCACTTTTTAAGTAAAACACTGGTCTTACTGCACTAATATTATCTACTTTACCATAACTACTACTATCATTTACATGACCATTACTAAAGATAAAATAAACATAATCACTTGTACCTTCAACCTTACTTATGGTCCATTCATCTAACCCCATATATAAATAATTAGTGCTTATTCCATTTAAATAGTTATCTTTACCCCAAAACTCCGGATAAGAGGAATAATAATAATCACTAACATCCATAAGTATTATATCCCCATCAACTAAACTAATACTACTACCTAAATAATTTCTAAAATTAACATTTAGATTTATTTTATTTAAATTAGATTCTTCCCAATTATTTACTCTACTTTCATTATTCCAATAATAAGTACTTACATCATCATAAATACTTCCTTTATAATAAGTATCACCAATTTGATAACTAGCAAAATATGCGCCATCTAACCCTAACATATCACTAGTAGCATAATCATTCTTAATTACTTTTAATCTATCATCAAATATACCTATTATTCTATATAATTCATTATTAATACTTATATAATTATTAGGATTACTTCCTACATATCTATAAGTATTATCACTATCTAAATAGTATAAATTATTACTGCTCATTTCTTTTATATAATCACTAATCTTTACTTTATCTTCTCTTAAAATTACATCAATATCTACATTTGTAGTATCTCCACTTACTTCAAATGTCCATTCATCTTTACTATTATTTATACTACAATCACTTTTTACTAAATATAATCCACTCTTATTACTTAAATATATTATATTACTTGTACCCCTATTATCTATTACTTTAAGTACTAAATTACTTACATTATTATTAACTTTAACATAGACATTGTAATTAGCACTATTATTATATTCAGCACTTACACTAACTACTTTATTAGTACTATCTAATTTCCCATTATCAAGTTTTAATACATCACTATATTCTATTACATCTATATCTTTATCATTATTTAATACCACTTTAGTTTCTTCTAATTTCCTATCTTTAGAATATACATAATATTCATAAAATATCTTCATAAATAAAATAACTGTAACAAGTAATATTAAAAACAATAATAATTTTAATCTTTTATCTTTATTTATCCTTTCTACTAAATTCATACATCCTACTCCTTTATAAGATATTTTATGTTAATAATTTTCTAAATCCACTATCCGAGGGACGCCACACTAAAGATGTGCCTCTAACTTAACATCACTTTATATATTACATTTATACATTTGTTGATAACTCGCGCCCCCCGGGCGGTTACTGCCGCCAGCGGGGGATCATAAGTCCTCCCCTTAATTTATTCTAAATGGATTACTTTGTGTTCCATCTCCACTTACATATGTGACATTAGATTTTAGATAAAAGACAGGCCGGGCAGCCCAGCCGTAGTTCGCGCTGCTGCTGCTCAAGAAGCCGCTGTAGCCCACATAGAACACACTGTTACTGTCCGACGAATACGGAGAAATTGTCCATTCAACATTACCTATATATAACCAATTATTACCACTATATGAACTATCATAAAAATAATCTAATAATGCAATTGCCCAATCATTATAGTCTGATGAAAATCCATAATCACTTACATACATTAATCCTATTTTCATGCTATCTGGTGTACTACTTGAACTATTTCCTACTTCTACATCATAATATTGTTTTGCTGTATACGAATTATCGGTTGACATTCCTCCTACTTTCCATGTGTGAGTTGCTATTTTGTCTTGCCATGTTTCACTTAATGAACTTAGGTATGTTGTATTTAATGTGTTTTTTATATCTGATGTACTCCATATATTACTAATACCTGAATCCCATGCATAAACACCTATATCCGATAAATTCATATTTCCTTTGTATGTTCCTGTATCCCCAACAGAATTTTCATAATTATCTATAGCACCATATTCAGTAGACAAATAATCAGCTTTAATTACTTTTACTTCACCAGCAAATACTCCAATTATTCTATATAGGTTATCACTTGGACATGTTGCTGCATCACTTCCAAAACATACATAGTTATTTGGATTTGCTCCCGCATATCTGTATGAATTATCTGCAGCACTATTTGCTAAATCTGCATCATGATAGTATAAGCCAGTTATCTCTTCATTTGCTTCATCATAGACATCATTAATTATATAATCCGCTAAAGTTACTTCTCTTGCTTCTTTACTCATAATTATTTCTACATTCATCTTATTACCGTAATTTGCAGATTGATCATATGATTGATTTAAATAAGTTAGAGTAAATGTCCAATCTTGAATTGTTGCATTTTCACTAGAATTAGAAGTGATTGCATAATCACTAGCTATAGTATATAAACCAGTTATAGTAGTAATATCAAAACCAGCTACACCATTATATGTTCCATAAGTAAGACCATCAATATTAGTTATTTCTGTTTCCCCTTGAAAAACAGAAAGTATTACCTCAGGACTACCTTCTTCAATATATTGCAAAGTATTTTCAGTTATATTAAAGTATACATAATAAGATTCTTCTGCACTATTATTTGTAGAATTAGCAAGTAATGATGCTTTATATGTGGTACTTTGAGAATAATTTCCTCCGCCTTCAGGTAGTGTAGTTGGTGTAACATTTAAATCAAGTTTATCACCTTCAATAAACTTAAATTCATCAACAGTATCACTACTTAATGATACATTTTCTCTAGCCTCATTAATATAGGCCGCCAAATAAGAGTATGTTATTCTTATAACTAATACAAGAAATACTCCTATTATTAAAATACTTAAGAAAAATAATACTTTATCATTTTTAATTCTATTAATAATATTCTTCACTCGTTTCACCCTACTATTCATTACTATAATTAGTATAACATAAATTAAAAAAAAGACATAGTCTTTTTTTATTATTTATATAAAAAAAATCTCAGATTTTGAGATTATTCATTTATAATAATGCCATCTTCGGTAAATTTATATGTAGGTAAATCTATATTTACTTCATCTAGCTTAATAGCATCATCTTTATTATTTGTATTACTATCTTGTTTATTTTCTTCCAAAATAGCATTCAAATTATCAATTATGCTTTGTGTATCATCACGAGCTTCAGGATTTACCGGACTAGCACTTGCTTGTTCTTCCACAACAGGAATAGCATCAGGAATCTTTTCTTGAGATACTTGAGCTTCAAAAGGATTTTTTATATCTTCATTTAATAATTCAACTAACTTATCAACACTTTTGTCTTCAAATTCATCATATTGAACAACACCATTAGCATCATATTTTACATTAACAAAATTGCTATCTTTTTTAGCATCAATGCTCTTATTTTCGTTTTGACCCAACATATTTTTATTTAAAACATTAAATGAATCATCCTTATAGCCTTCAAATAAAATATTAGTTATATCGGCATGATTGAAAGCAAAAGAAGCATCAAGTAAAGAACCTTCTGGATAACTTATTCCTACATAATCATACATTTTAACAACATTTTGATACTTTATAGCATAGTATCCTACAATCATAATGTTTTTATTTGTTTCATTAATTGTTACAATACTACCTATTGGTAAATATTTATCTTTCACAAGTCTCACCCTTTTCTATTTTATGCTTTGGCGCTTTGCCTTTCATTTATTACATCAAGTACACCTAGCATATCATCTACTAATACATATAAATATTGTCTTTCTACATTAGATAACTTACCAATTATATATTCTTCACCGCTTTTTCTTACTTCATCAGATACATTAACCCCAATAGCAGAAGCCTCTTCTTGAATCATTTGTTGAATTAATTTTATATGATCTTCGGTAAGTACACCTTTTTGTTCTTCTTTATTTTGGCTTTTCATAATATCAGCCATTTTAGGGCGATTTTTTTTCCTTAAATAACCATCAATAAGAAGTTGTACTATTGAATTAAATTGCATTTCTACATTTTGATCCATACTAAATACCTCCATTACTTGCTAAAGTTTGATATACACTACCTAATCTAGTAGTATTAACTTCCAATCTATTAACACCACTCATTTGTGATATTAATTCTTCCATATGATTAACAGATGTTCTAATATTACCTACCATTTCTTCTAGTGTTTGTTGGTATGCCCGCATTTGACTATCTAAAAATGCATTTAAATTAGTAATATTCTTACCCAAGGTTTGACTTGTTTCATCAATTACATCAACACAAGAATTAAGTAATGCTGTAAGACCACTTGTTTTAATATTTTCATTAATACTAACTAAGGCATTCCTCACTTGTGGATATAAACTTCCAACTAAAGTGCTATTAGTTGAATCAATTTCTCTACTTATTGCTTTAAGTGTCTCAATATCTAAATTAACAAACATTTATAATCATCCTTTCTATAAATTATCTAACATACCTTGAAGATGTGTTAAATTATCTCCAGCAGTAGTATTAGCTTCAGTATATGCATTAATTTGATTAGTTAAAAACGCATCAACAGAATCAAATAATGTTATTATTTGTGTACTTTTAGTTTCATTAGCAGTTATATAATTTTGAATAGTAGCACTAAATTCACTACTCTTTATATTAGCAGCAATATCATTGATGATTCTAGCATCATTATCATATTTATTTCTAAGTTGTGTTTTTATTTCTACAAGTTCTGTCTGTATTCTTTTAACTTCATCTATATTAAATCTAATTGTATTATCCATAATTCCTCCCTAAATAGAACCATTAGTACTAGCAGAAGTACTTCCAGTTTTTTCAATAAAATCAATATAACTTATTAATGAATTAGCAAAAGCATTATTAACATTTGTTGATTTAGTTGCAAAATCTACTTCGCTTTGTAACTGAGTTCTAAATGCTTGAGCATCTCTTTGACTTTCTTCCCAAGATGAAGAAAAAGTTGTTAAAATAGTTGTTAATTCTTGAACAATATTATTAATATTTGCTCCATTATCAATAAGTTCATTAGCTAAATTTTTAACTTCACTTGTGTTATTAATTGTAAAATTCATAATTTCCTCCTTAATTTATTTGATTTCTAGAAATTTCTATACTACGTTCCGCATAGTATGAGGCATCATTAGCAACTTTTCTAATACCCGCAACTAAAGCATTTAAATTATTAATATTTTTAGTTAAACCTGCAACAGTAGATTCTCTATCTGTTGTATCACTTGTCCAACTACCTTCAATTTTTGCTTTTTGGGCTTGTAAATTGCTTACTTCACCTTCAATTTTACTAGCAAGAGCTAAGAGCTCACTACTATCACTTATAACTTGTTCTGGATTTCTAATATCTAAATTCACTTAATATCCTCCTTATTATATATAAATTTTACCATATTTATAGTTAACTCGTCAATTGATTTTGAAAATTATTATGTTTTATAACTATCAGAAAGTTCATAATTTATTTTACTTCTAACATCCCCCTGTAATTCAGAAATATAACTATTATAATCAGAACTTAAAAAATACCCCTTTGGAGAATTTTCAACACCCCTCATATATAAATAATCTGTTAATGCCGCTTCAGGATTGCTTAATATTTCAGAGAAATCTCTCACATAATCTTCAGATGGCATGTATTTTGCCCATTTTTGACCGTCTTCACTTGCTAAAAACGCATCAAGATTATCAAATGGTGAACCAGGAGCTTCACTATCAATGTGGTAGTAGTAAGTCAAATCGTCATAAAACTCTTTTAATAATGGTTTAGTTTCATCGTTTAATACTCCATCAAATTGATTAATATATTCATTAACAAAATGATCTGTATTTTTTGGGGCATAAGGACTATTAAGTTCTTTTAAATAATCTTGCCATTCACCTTTTTCTTCTAAATATTTTTTAAAATCACTATCCAAATTTAAATCAGCTTGTTCTTGAGCTGTTGTATCATTTGAAGTTAGTTCTTCGCCAGTATCTTCAGTCATATAACCATCAGAACTAACTATAGACATATCAATTTTTCCACTCTTAACAAACTCTTGCATAACTAAGAATAATTGAGCTAATTTTTCTCTGGCGTCTTCCGTACTAATTCTATAAGCTTCTAGAGATTCTGCAATTTGTTCTTCTAAACCATTTAAATTACTTTTTATATCATCACTATAAAATATTAATTTATCATAAATACTTCTTAAAATGCTTACTACTTCCTCTGTTTTAATGCCATTTGTATTAGCAATTAAATCTGATACATATTGTAAAGCATTAGGAAAATAATCATTATTTAATGCATCATCATATCCTTCAATATCAATGCTAATTTTCTTTAACTCATTCGGATCTAAATCTATAAACATAAACACAACTCCTTACTATATTTGGCCTAAATCACTTGAAGTATCACTAACTACACTATCAAGTTGACCTTGAGTAGTTTGAAATCTTGTCTCAGCATTTTGATTTAGTTCTTCATATTCTTTAACTTGATTACTTAAAAATTCAAAAAGAGTATCAAGATTTCTTTGAATATCTCCATTTTGATTATATATACTATTAGAAAACTCTGTAATAATTGAAGATAAGCCATCAACCTTTATTGCACTTTGAATACCTGAGTACATCTCTCTATTTTCATTAAAAGCTCCCGCTAATTGTTCTTTTAAATCGACTATTCTATTTATTAATTCTCTAATTCTTTCGAAACTTTCAATACTAATCATTATTATCCTCCTTACTTACTAGCATTACTTTCCATTGCTGTAGCATAATCTTGAAGAGTTGTTGCAAATTCTCTAGTAAATCTAATCAAATTATCTAAAAATTCGACATTTTCATTTAACTCAGTAATTATTGAATTAACATCGGAATTTTGGCCTTGCCAAATGTTTGGCAAATCAGTTCCTGCAATAAAATTGAGAGATTGTTTAACACTTTCTATTTTACTTGCATTACTGATTAATTCTGAACAGTATTCTTTAGCTTCATTTGGACTTATTTGAATTGTTTCAAGTTCTGAAGATATTTGTTCTGCTGTCATTTTATCACCATCCTTTAAATATTATTGCTAGCAGCAGTTGCATCATCTATGTATTTATTTACATGTTCTGCTAAATCACTGATAATATAAGTTAAGCTATACATTTTTTCAATGTTTTCATTTAACTTAGTAATATAATCAGTATTATCGCTCGCTCCTTCACTCCGCCAATGACTTTTAATTTGTCCTAATGATTCATTTAATTTTTCACAAGAATCTAAAATACTTTGATTGACTTGTATTAAACTAGCCATATTATTCTTAACAAAAGTTGTATTTCCTACTTCTAATGTAGCCAAGTTCATCACTCCTTATCTTTAACATAATTCTATCAAACATTTTATTTAATAGCAAGGCATTTTACAAAATTTTACATAAATTTTTACATAAATACTACTGTAGTTCCGTTTCTAATATTAGTTTCTCTTACCAATTTATTAAAAGGATAAGGATTAGCATCTACTGTATTATATATTTTACGGTTATTCTTAACCACATAAAGCCCATTAGATACTTCACTTAATGATTCATTTAAAAGTTTTATAACCATCCCTATCCTAATATTTATTGGAATAAATACATCATAAACTTCATCTATTTCAGGTATTAATACTTTTACTAAAACTTTATTATTCATCTAAATCCCCCTTATCTATTACATATTTAATTATTTCATAACTACCTTTATAAATAGCAAAGCCCATATATTCAAAATTAATTTTCTTTTGTTCAAATGGAATATTCGGTGGACTTAAAACAAATTGATTAGCTATATCATCCCCTAACCAAATATAGCTTTTATCACTAACATTATTTTTAAACCAACTTTCCGCTTTAAGGGTTTTTATTACTTCAGTTGAACCAACTACAATAATATGTTTTAATGTATCACTACTTTGGTTAGTTAACAAATTTATAAGTTCCTTATAAGAGTCTTTGTCAATTAAATTATTTATATTTGCCATACCTATTAACAAATAATATGTATCAGTAGTTACTTCTTCTTTTAATTTATCAATAAATTCTATACAATTATCTTTATTAGATAAATTTAAATTATTAGTACTTTCTTTGAATGTATTTGATAAATCAAGGATATTAATTGTAGCTACTTTAGCTATAATTTTAGCTATAGATTTTACGAAAGATAACTTAATGTTGTCGGTTTGACTAAATGCTATTGGAATGATATTATTAATTTTAAAGTTATAATAATTAATTTGTTTATTACGAATGTTATAACCAATTGGAATAAGTAATTTACTTTCAACTTTTTCTATTAAACTATCAACACCTACTATATCTGGTACTGATGGAATTTTACTAGCTTTAGTTGTATAAGCGTTATTTAGAGTATTTGCTAGTTCTCTTAAAGAGTTGGTATAATCTTTTCTTGGTGCAAATAATGCTGATTGGAATTCTAAAACTCTTCCCGAAACTACAGCAAGACCTCGTCCAAAATAATCAG
This sequence comes from uncultured Bacilli bacterium, assembly GCA_944332705.1. GTDB lineage: Bacteria > Bacillota_I > Bacilli_A > RF39 > UBA660 > Onthocola_B. The sequence continues at coordinate 70,741 of CALVKM010000003.1, read as the reverse complement.
ATGGCGTTAAATCTCTTGGAGATGCTAAAATAGAGCGATAATCCATAGGATCATTTAGATGTAAACATATTTTATTGTTAAAATATGATACACTTCTTGTTTTTATAGCATTAACACTAATACAACTTACAACAAATACTACACCATATTTATAGCCATCTCTAAATAGGGATTGCAAGCTATCAGCAACAGTAGAATAAGTTTCATTAAATACATCATAATTATTAATGACAATAAGCATAAGTGGTAATTTATTTCCACTATTTTTAATATAATCATTATAACTTCCGGCGTATTCCGTAAATAAATCTTTTCTTCTTTCAATTTCACTAGAAATCATTGTAACTAAATCTGTAATTTTTTCTTCGGAATCAATTGTTAAAACATCACCAACATGAGGAAATGAATTAAATATCTTAAGAGACTCTGAACCACAATCAAGAATATAAATATTTACTTCATCAGGAGTGTGCTCAACAATACTTGAACGAATGACATTAGTAACTAGGTTTTCTTTACCACTACCAGGTATACCATATATAACTAAATTACCAACTCTTGATAAGTCAACAGTTAATAGTCCTTGAACTTGATTTATTGGATCATCATATTCACCAATAACAGGATTAATATAGTAACTTTCTGGTGTATAATTGTATTTTTTCTTTAAATTACTAATATAAATAACTTCTGGTATAGAATCAAGCCATAATTTAGTAGTCGCTATTTGTTCTTTATTTCCTAAATCATAAATATATTTAACTACATTAGTAAGTTCATCACCATAATCTTTAACATTTACTTCATTTGGATCAATATCTTTAATACTTTTTATAACATAACCAGTATTATCTATATAATTTATTGATTCATCAATTTTCTTTTGAATTTTATCACTTGGAGTGTATTTTGCTCCACTCCATCCACTTTGACCAATTTCAAATAATTCATCATAACCAACTTGTAAGTAAAATCTACCTGTTTCTTTAATTGAAGCCGCTTCAGGGCGTTTTAGCATTTCCATACTATCTGATTTTTCTTGAACTCTCAAGCACACTTTAAATCTAGAGTTTGCCCAAATTTGATCATTTACAACCCCACTTGGTTTTTGAGTTGCAAGTATTAAATGAATACCTAGGGAACGTCCAATCCGCGATGTAGAAATTAACTCTTGCATAAAATCCGGTTGTTGTTGTTTTAATTCCGCGAATTCATCGCAGATGATGAATAAATGCGATAATGGTGTTTTAACTACACCTTCTCTATATAACTTTTGATATTTATAAATATCTATTGTTCCTTCACCTAAAGATTCTCTTACTTCATTAAATATCCTTTGGCGCCTTTTTAGTTCACTTTGAATAGATACTAAACTACGGTTCATTTCATGAGTATCAAGGTTAGTTATAGTACCTGCTAAATGGGGAATTTTAATGCCAGTTTCTTTATTTTCGAAAGCTCCAGCTAAGCCACCACCTTTATAGTCAATTAAAACAAATTGGACTTCATATGGGTGATAATTAATCGCCATTGATAAAATATAAGTAATAATGAATTCTGATTTACCAGAACCAGTAGAACCTGCAATTAAACCATGAGGCCCTTGAAACTTTTCATGTAAGTCTAATGTAAATTTATCGCCATTTGGATGAACACCAATGACAGTGTCAAGTGAAACTACAGGATTATTAGTTTGCCAACGATTAAGTATATTTAATTGTTCGATTTTAGATACTCCAAACATATCTAGAAACTTAAGGCTTGTTGGAAGAACTGATGCTCCTTCTTTACTCATAACAGGAATATCAGCAAGTCTTTTAGCAATACTGTTCATATCAATATCATTATTTATCTTATCTAAATAAAATATTGATTGTTTATTTAAACCAGTACTTTTTTCAATAACTACACCATCTTTACCACGAACTTCAATAAATGTTTTACTATTAGATGGTACATTTTTAATGTTATCTTCGAGAATAAGTAAAGAAAAACTATACATTCCACCATTTTTATTTACTAAGTCATCAATTATTTGAATAGATTTTGTATTCTTATAATCATCTGTAATAATTAAATAATATGGTATTCCTACATATCCTTTATCAGAATTATCACCAGCTATTTCTTTTCTTCTTTTTAATTCTTCTTCCAAGAAATTTGATATATTTTTCCATTCTTTTTCATTTGTACCAAAGAATCTAATACTTTTATCTTCCGAGAATATATGAGGCAAATACTTCATAAATTCCCATCTGCTCATATTTTCTTCTTTAGTCATTAAAACAAGTTTTAAATCTAGGCTACTATGTAAAATTATTAATTGTAAAACAAGTTCATTAATATAAGAATCTTTATTATTTACTTCTGTTATTAAAGATGTAACATCACTAGTTTTAAGTGATACAACTACTGGTGCCCCATCTACATGATCATACTTATCTTTTATTTTATATGATTCTTCTAATAAGTTATCTTCATCAAGTGTAAAATGCTCTTCTGGAGCTTTAACCTCTACTTTAGAATCAATTTTCCCATTACCAACTCTAATAGCTAAAAAAGCATCATCTTCTATTTCTCGCCACCAGAAGTTTTTATTTTTTTTATCTAATGCTACTAAACAAGCATCAGCATTTAAATAATTATCATTTAATATTTGTAATTCATTTTTAATAATTAATTGTAGTTCTCTATCTTTATCAGCCAAATATTTACTATATTTCTCTTGTCTTAGAGCTTCTCTTTTCTTTTTTTGTTTTTTTTGCCATGCTCTAGTAATCCTAGGCATAATAAGTCCCCCGATAAGCATCGATACACCCATTACAAGTTGAGGTAAAACATTCCAAATAGTTCTTCCTTGAGAAAAACCATAAAATACATTATAAGTCATCATAAATGATGAAGATAACATAATGATAGATGTACCCATTGATAAAATAAAGGGCATTGAATTATCTTTTTCTTCATTAGGGGGAGCATCTACTACTACTTCTTTTTCTTCTAATGTTTCTCTAATTGATGGATAATGCACAAAATAATCATCTTTGTCATATAATTCAACTGATTTTTCATCTTCACTAACAGGTAATATTTCCCCATTAGAAGTATTATCATCACTAATTAACTTCATTCCCGTGATCTTTAAAGAATTTCTTGGATTATTAACACAAATAAATTCTTTCATCCAAACAATTTTAAGGCCACCGATAAATATAACATCACCAGATTTTAATTTCTTAACACTTATTCTAAAATTATTTAAAAACACTTTATAATTATCATCATTAATACATGATATTGTCCAATTACCATCAATTACTTTAAATATTGCTTCAACTTTAGTTAAATCACTAGAATCATAATATATTTGGCATGATGGATCAGCCCCAACAGAAAAACTATCTAAACCACTAAAACTTAGTTTAAACAAAGTTTCTTTACTTGGCAAAAAGAAAAGTTCTAAATAATTTTTCTTACCAACTACCTTTAAAATATATTTTCGATATTCTATTACTTCAATATTATCTACTTCTTCACCTTTTTCAATTATATTAACATTCCCATTACTTTTTAAATACCACTTATTATTAGCACCTTCAAAACTAATTAAACAATCTTTTACTTCTGGGTCATTATAAGTAATCAAAAAAGAATCATCTATTTTAGATGGTAGTATATATTTAATTATTTTATTATTATCAATCAAAAATACTTTCATACTTATCTAACCCACTTTTATTATATAATTAATTATAACAAATTCTTTGTATTTCTTCAATAATAAAAACTAATAATTTATTACTTAAAACAAGTATGTATCAATTTAACTAAAAATTCAATAATTAAATATCTTCTATAATTATTTACTTTATAACTAACTTTTTTAATATCAAAATCATTATAAACTATTATATAATTAATATCATTATTACTAATGTATTTCATAAGTAATTTATCATAATAATAACTTTTATTTATTCCTTTATCATCTAATATAATTACATAATCTTTATATAACTTTTTAAAAAACCAATATCTATTTTTCATGATAAAAATACCTATCTATTAATTTTAATACTTTAATATTACTAGCATATTTATAACAATTACTATAAGTCATAATTGAGCAAAATGCTCTATTATGACTTATTTTATTATTATCTAGTAAATATCTTACTTCTTTTACTCTTTTCTTTATTTTATCTAAATTACTTCTTTTTATCTTTATAACTATTCTTTTATCTATTACTTTAAATACATAACCTAGAAAACTAAAACCTTCCCTACAACTGACTATTTTAGTTTTCTTGGTATTTACTTTTAACTTATATTTTTTATCTAATTTATCTATTATAATATCTTTTGCTTTTTTTAATTTTTCTAAATCACTATCCATAATAATGAAATATCGAGTAGAAATATATATCACTATATATTCCCCTCACAGATCCGTACATGCAGCTTTCCCGCATACGGCTCTTCATAACATAGCATTTATTCATCAATCGTCATATATTTTTACACATATTCGTGGTTTAGGAATTTGGTATTGTTCTAATAACTTATTAAATTCTTCCCATGTATAACTCTTTCTTTGACTTCTCCTATTTAACCATTTAAATAGTATTTGCATGGTTCTAAATTTATATTTCTGTATCATGTGAAAGTTATCAGTTATTCCATAGTAATTGAAGTGTCCTATTACTTTCTTTTTATATGCGTTCATAAGTTCATCTATATCCAAGGTCCTATTTCTACTACACCAGTCGTTAAATTCTACTAATTTCTTAGTAAATTTCTTACTGGATGTTTTCCTCTTTACTCTAAATTTGCCATTTCTATTTGTACTACAATAATGTACAAAACCTAAAAATTCAAATGTTTGTGGTTTCTTGCCTTTGCAATTTTCTTTTGCAAATCTTCCAAAACTTATTATTCTTGTTTTATCTTTGGCAAGTTCTAATTTAGCCCTTGCTAATCTTTCAGGCAACCATTTCTTATAGAAAACTATTGCATCTTGTTTTCTTTGAAAACAACATATAAAATCATCTGCATAATTTATTATACTTGCAAAGCCATGACAGTTTGGTCTTACTATCTCATCAAACCATCTCACTAATACATAATACATGTATATATTGGCTAATACTGGACTTAATATTGAACCTTGCGGTGTTCCATCATCTCCTATATAGAGGTTATCACTTTCTAGTATTCCCGCTTTTAGTAATTTTCTAATCAACATAATTATGTTTTTATCCTTTATATGTAGCTCTAGACATTTTATAAGATTTTCATGATTTATGTTATCAAAATATCCTTTGATATCTGCTTCTACTACATAGTTAGTAAAGTTTCGTTCAATATCTATAGATATTTGTCTTAATGCTTCATGACATCCTCTACTTGGTCTAAAACCAAACATATTATTACTAAGTTTTGGTTCAAATATTGCTTCAATTATACTCTTTAAAGCCAATTGAACTATTTTATCTTCAAAGTTTGATATTGCCAGTTCTCGCATTTTTCCATTTCCTTTTGGTATTTTTACTTTTCTGGCTGGTTGTGGTTTATAACTCTTGTTTTTGAGTCGTTTAACTAAGTTATTTATATTTTCATCTAAATTCATATAATAAATATCCTTAGTTACTGAATCTATCCCACTAGCTTTACTACCATCTAACTTTTCAAAACATTGCATTAGCAATTCTTTATTTATTAAATGATAGACCGATGTAAATACTTCATCTGGCTTTTCTTTGACTATTTGATTTATTCTTATTATTTTACTTGTCATTATTTCTCCACTCCTTGAATAGTGATAATGTTTGCTTTAATAAGAGCTATGTTATGTAAAACCCTTCCCTCCAATATATTTATTAATATATTATCATCGGTACTATGAGTTTATCTGACTACCTATGTTTCTTTTGATATTCTTAAGTTTATCATACTCTCTTTTCTTAATATTAGCACTTCTGTCTTTCTATTAAGCTGAGAAAACATAGGTCCTCACTGTTCATCGAATAAACATTGTATATCATGGCTAGGTCTTTCAGACTCCGCAAGAGTTTAATATCACTTCCCATATCGCAATATTAAATATAGCATTCCATCTGGACGATTATGTCTGCGCTCTTGAAATTATACATTTCGAAGCTCAATACTAGCCCTAATACCTGACTATCTACGCTTAAACTATATTGTTACCAATATAGCTCCAAGACTCGCTACTAGATGTAATGGGTATTACTTTCTAGATGAGATTTCCACTCATTAATTTATTCGACCTACACAGTCGCACCATCCATATACCGCACATAATACTTAAGCTTTAAATCATGGACGATATAGTGATCTAATTTATATAAATAAAATATAGATAGAAATTGACTTGTCATATTACCAATCGGAAGCCCTAGTCCATGATAATAAAGTGGTACTTCCGCTTTATTATCTTTTTTTATTTTATTAATTGTTGAATTAATATATTCTTTATTAGTACTATCTATTATCTTACAAATTAAATCATATTCATAACTATCTAATTTATCAATTAATAAACTCTTTAATACTTCATGATCTATGGAATAAAAATATTTACTTATATCTATTTTTAATATATAAAATTTATTACTCTTTAACTTTTTTAAATATTTTATTACTAATCTTATTCCATAATCATTTCCCATGCCTTTTCTTGTAGCAACATTTCTTAAATCTAAATATTTAGTAAGCTTTGCTTCTAAAGCATATCTAGTAACAAAATGATTAATTATCTTATCTCTAACACTTAAAGACATTACTAATCTACACTTAGGTTCATATATTAAAAATATATTATAATGTTCATGTCCTATTTTACCCCTATTTAACATATCAATTATATTAGTTATATTTTGTACTTTATTTATTTCAAACTTAACTAATTTTTTCTTATTCTTAACATTCTTAGATATTTCCTGTTCATAAATATTAAGTAAATTAACAAAAGTTATATTATCTTTCATTCATGCACCAAGCATATAACATCTTATTAATCTTTAATAATTCATTTGCTTTGCTTGTTGCTTGTTTCTCACTAATGTATTTAAGCTTATATGCCCTTTCTAAAAAGAAATCTAATAAATTTACTTTTGCTAAAGCTACTATTTGATAATCTTTCTTTTTATCTTTATCTACTTCATAATTAGCTTTAATAACATTATCAAGAAGTATTAATGCTTCTTGATAAATAAGTTCTCTAGATAAATAATCTTTTTTAGGAATAGTAACTAAAATATTCTCTAGAGATATTATAAAACTTTTAATATTTTTAACAATTAAAAATCTATCGTTATTCATATGCTTCCATCCTCTAAGCTATCAATAACTCTTTCTAATTCTTCTGTACTTAAATTATTTATTTTACTTTTTAATCTTGTTAATCTCTTTTCTATATCATAATTCTTTAAAGCTTTAGATAAAACTATTTTATAGTTTTTATCTATACCTTTATGTTCTTCTAATAAGTTATCTTTTTCATATATACTATAACTTATGTTTACACTATCTAATTTACCTTTAACTTTATTAATTGCTGATTCTGGAAAACCAACAGAATTTTTATATTCAATATATTTATAACCAAGTAATTCATGCAAAATCATTCCTTCATCCCCAAAGGCATTATAAAACTTACCAGACTTATAAAGTCTTACACCATATTTATTCAATCTTTACTCCATTTAAAATCTTTAATAAATAATTATTGTTTATCCTGCACCTATTTATATAATATAACCCGTTATACTCGGTCTTGATTAACTAGCATCCATTATTAATCAAAGTTCACAGTAATTATTTATATGTAATATTTAGATGCTTTAATTTTAGCATAGTATTATATCCGCTATGCTAGCGGAATAATTTTAATACAATAATTTAATATGGTGTACAGGAGCGTTACTTATAACACTCCATCCATATTTCATGTTCGGAATATTTTCCTGGATAATCTTTGTCCTTTACTTCACTCAATCATAAAACCTTAATCTTATATTACTGGAACTGTAAAGGTCTGGCCGGACCGCGTTGTTGTTATTATACACAGTGTTGTTATTCAGGTTACCCGTATTGTTCACCCTGAAGGCGTTATTGGAATTACTCGAGTTGCGAGAAATTTTATCACAAGATTACCCAAGTATAGTATTATTATCCGCTATACCAGCGGATGTTGATAACTTTGAAAATGCCAAACCTGAGCGCCTGCAACTGCACTGCAGCCGCTCAGACATTCCTGTAGCACAGTTCTTCACTGCTGGATTATTTTTTCTTCCAATTGCTAAAAATTCACCCCGCTCGCCTGGACCGCAAGGGCCCTAGACGAGCATTTGTCCTACCTTCAGTTTATCCTAACGGGATCAGCGGCTGTGCCGCTTCCCCGATTATAGGTTATCGAAGATGTCAGATAAAAGACTGGCCGGACCGCGCGGTAGTTATTATACACAGGGTCGAAATTCAGGTAACCCGTAGTGTTCACCCTGAAGGCGTAATCGGAATCATACGAGTCGCGAGAAATTGTCCATTCGTAAAGTCCCATATACATCCAGTTATTATCCCTAGCACTACTATAAGTACTCATCTTTGTTGTCCATGCACTTGGACTTGCCGCAAAGCCATAATCTGATACATACATTAATCCTATTTTTGCACTATATGTTGTTCCTGTACTTTCCGCATCTTGGAATGTTGCTGGTGTTACTTCGTTTCCAGAATGTCCTCCTACATACCATGTTGTTCTTGCTATTTTATTACTCCAGGTTGACCCTATATAACTCAAATACGAACTATTTAAATTTGTTGTATTTAATCTTGATTCACTCCATGTATTTGTTGAGCTTGTTCCATTACTTCTATTCCAGTAATAACTTGCTATATTACTTGTACTCATACTTCCTTTATAATAGCTTGAAGAACCATTAGCTGATTGATAATTATTGTAATAGTCTCCTCCTGAACCTGTCATTGTTGTTGTTGTATAATCGGCTTTGATTAATTTTACTTGGTTTCCAAATACTCCTATTATTCGATATAGGTTATCACTCGGACATGTACTTGCAGTACTTCCAAAACATACATAATTATTTGGATTTGCTCCTGCATAACGATAACTATTATCCGCTGCACTATTTGCTAAACTACTTGTATGATAATACAAACCATTTGCTCCTTGACTTGTATATAATCCTTTTATATAATCTGCAAGTAGTACTACACTTTCTGTTTCGGCATTTATTGAATATACATTTGAATCTACTCCATTAGTATCTCTTACATATACTTTTATGCTATAGTTTGTTCCTGCAGAAAGTCCACTAAAAGTATGGGTATTTGAACTACTACTTTGGTAACTTCCATTATTTATTGAATAATAATATGTTTGAATATTATTTGTTCCTGCAGATGCACTTACACTTACTGTTATTGAATCATTACTTACATTTGTTGCTGTTACACTATTAACAACAGGATTTACATAATTATCTGTTGTTACTTCTATTGTTTCTTCATTTGATTCATAACCTTCTGTATCTACTGCATATACTTGAAATGTATATGCTGTATTTGGTGTTAATTCACTAAAGGTATAATTAGGACTTGTACTTGTCTCATAACTTCTTCCTCCATCCATACTAAAGTAATATGTAGCTACTGGATTTTCTCCAGCATCTACTGTTACTGTTAATGTTACACTATTTGTTGTTTTAGTGGCTTGTACATTTGTAATAGTAACTACATTATATAAATCAAAGTACACATAACAGGCATCAGACTTATTAGATAATAGATTTACTATACCTTCTTCTCTATTCCATCTTAGTTCTCCACCATTTTCACATCTACTTAAACTTTCATTAAATGCATAATTTCCACTTGGCCATGTATTTGATGTACTTTCTTGATATGTTCCATCTTCTTGTTCTAACATTAATGTTAGAAATGAATTGTTAATGAGTTTATTAGGTTTTGATTCTGCAAGTGTTGGAGAATCACTCTTACCTAGGCTATAAGCTAGAATAATACCTCCGATTAAAATAAGACTTATAATACTACATAAAACTACTTTTTTCTTGGTTATTTTCATTAAAAATCAATCCCTTTCAGTATAAATTGTATCAGATGTACTTTGAAATTTTTGTTGGATTCTGTATACTACATTAATTATTTTACAACAGATGTGTTCAATAGTCAACACATCTGTTGCAAAAAATGGTATAAAGTTATTGGTGAAAAATATGTATTATACAGATAGGATTGAGTGGATTAGAAATTGTAGGAATGTAACTCAAAAAGAACTGGCAGACTTTCTTGAAATAAAGCAACAACAATATGCCAGATACGAAAAAGGAATTAATATTATGCCAATAACATATTTAGCTAAAATATGTGAATATTTAGATATTTCATCAGATTATATAATAGGTCTTACCGATGAAGAATTATCTTGTCCCAAAAATAAACTAGGAGTGCGTTAAACTCCTAGTTTTATAATGCTTTAATTTCTCTTTTAGTTTTATTAATATTGTTTTCAATATTTACTCTTTCAACTACAAATAGCATTATTATAACATTTACGGTAAATGTTCCACCATAAGATAGAAATGGTAGTGGAACACCTGTTAAAGGTATTAGAGCAAGTATTCCTAATAAATTTACTAAAATATGCAATGTTAAAAACCAAAATGTTCCATAAGCGAGTACTGAACATCGTAGGTTTTCTGATGACTTAGCTATTTTTAAAATACGATATAACATAAATATATAGCCTAGTATTATTAATATACCTGTTACTAAACCTAATTCTTCAACTATAATTGGAAATATAAAATCTGTATGAGATTCTGGTAAATATAAATATTTTTGGGTAGAATTACCAAGCCCTACTCCAAATAAACCACCATTATTTATAGCAATAAAACCATTACATACTTGGTATCCGGTAGTTTCTGTATATCTTGAGCACGGATTTTGAAAAGTAAGTCTATCTATTTGCATACTATTTAAAAAATCTGCTCCAGAATAAAGTAATACAATTAAGCCAATAACTAGACCAATAGCAATAATCTTAATAAAACGAATCATATTATTTTTAACTAAAGGAATACTAATAAAAGTTAAAAATACTATACCTGCAATTATTGCGGCACTACCTAAATCTGGTTGCATAATAACTAAACCTGCAATTAGAGCACCAGCAGCCAGTGGTATTAAATATGAATATATGTTTTTGGATTTTTTATATTGTAATTTATTATAAAATACTGCCATAAAAACAATTAATATAGATTTAGCAAACTCTGATGGTTGTAAGCTAAAGAAGCCAAAATCATACCAACTTTGAGCATTATTAGTAACTTCTCCTTTAATAAACAATAATACTAAAGCTAGAATAATTGCTATTAATAGTGGCCAAGCAAGTGCTCCATAAGTTCTAGTAGGTAGCCTTATAATAAGGGTAAAACCAACAAATAAAGAAACACCAACAAATATTGCTTGTCTCACAAAGAAATGATATGGCGCATAACCATATCTAACTACACTAGATACACTTGATGCACTATAAATCATAGTAAGACCTAAAACTATAAATATAAGCATTATTAAAAGTAGTGGTATATCCATTTTAGATAATAGTTTTCGCATATTTACTCTCCTACATATAATTTTAGCACAAATATTGTAAATTTTATAAAAAAATATAAAATTTAGGTATTTTTAATGTCAAAAAAGAGTAATTAGTAATAAATTATAGTAGATACAAAAAGGAGGTATATATATGTATTACTATGGAAACAATGGCTACTATGGCGGCGGTTATGGATATCAAAACCCATGCTGTGGTGGATATGCCGGATATACAAGTGGATATGGAATTGGTGGAGCAATATGGATTGTATTATTTATCTTACTAGTTATAATTTTAGGTGCCGGTTGGAGTTTTAATAACAGAGGTAACTAATAAAAATTAAATAAAATAAAAGCTGCGAATTAATCGTTGCTTTTATTTTATTTTTTTTAGAGCTTCATCAGTGCTATTTTTTAAAAGTACATATTCAAAAGCATTTTTTAGTTTATCGTTTGGATAAAAATTCTTTAAATCTTCTTTTTCCAAATCAAACATAAATATATATCTATAATCATATTTATTTCTATACCCGTTTAAACACTCTGTTCTCAAGTTATCTACATTAACATCAATAATACTTATATTAGAAACTAACTTTTCTAAATCATTTGTTTGAAAATAATATTTTACTATTCCCTCATCGGTATTTAAATCACAAATATTTCCATAATTTAAATTAATTTGAATGTATTTTTTCCCCATTTTAGCCATATCACTATAAAATGAAGCAAAAAAAATAAAATTTTGCATTCTTTTAGTGCGACTATAATCACTTGAATTAAACATGATATTAATATATGATTTACTTGTTTCCACAATTATGCCATCAGTATTATTTATATATCTTAATTTTTTTATTGGTACATTTAATATTTGAAAAATTAATGCTTTAAGTATCATCTTTCCATAAGTAGGATCTTCAACTATAGTTTTAAATAACTCTTTATCTATTGTATTCAACAATTTCACCTCTATTACTTTCTGTAAATATGATAACATAAAGTTTTGTAATTGTAAACACAAATTAAAAAATTGCATTTTTACTCAATTTTTGCTAAAATATGTCTAGGTGATTTGAAGTGGAACTACCAAAAATTAAAATTTATGATGAATTTGATAAAATATTACATCAAGTAAGTAAGGATGTAACATTTCCAGTAAGTAAGGAAGACCAAAAACTTGCTGAAGATACAATTAAATATTTAAAAATGAGTCAAGATGAAGAAATTGCTGAAAAATACAACTTACGAGCTGGTATGGGAATGGCTTTTGTTCAACTTGGTAAACTTAAAAGAATATTTGTTATTGCCAATGAAAAGGATGATGGGACATTTGATGAATATGTTATCATTAATCCTAAAATAATTAGTCAAAGTGAAGAACTAATTTATGTTGGTGAGGGCGAAGGATGTTTAAGTGTTAATCGGCCAGTTGAAGGAATTGTTCCAAGACATGCCAGAGTAACAGTGGAATATTATGATTATGAAGGAAATAAAAAGACTGTTAGAGTAAGAGAAGATTTAGCAGTTGCTTTCCAACATGAAATTGATCATTTAGATGGTATTTTATTTACCGATAAAATTGATCCTAAAAATCCTTACAAGAATAAAAATAAATTGCGCGAAATATAAAAAATCTTAGTTTAAAACTGAGATTTTTTTAATTAAAAAAGTGAGTTTATAAGCATAAACTCAACTTGGTAGCGCCTAATATAGGCAAACTGCCTTCTATTTTGTGTATCATAACTATGTTATGAACCGCCGAAGATAGGCTGGGGCTACCAACTCCCGTTGGTATTAATATACCACAGCATAAACAATATTGCAAGTTCTTTATTAGTTAACTTTCTAATTTTGCACTAACTATTTTACTTACTCCCGATTCTTGCATTGTAATACCATACAAAGAATCACAATATTCCATCATTCTTTTCTTATGAGTAATTACAATAAATTGTGTATCTAATTTATTCTTTTCTAAGTATTTGCCAAACATATCGACATTTACTTCATCTAGAGCCGCTTCAGCTTCATCAAGTATAACAAATGGCGCTGGTTTAACTTTAAGTATAGCAAATAAAAGACATATTGCTGTTAAAGCTTTTTCTCCCCCACTTAAGAGTACTGGAGAATTTATTTTCTTACCTGGAGGTATAGCAATAATATCAACACCTGTTTCTAGTATATCATCAGGATTACTTAATCTAAGCTCTCCATTTCCACCTTTAAACATAGCTTTAAAAATACCAGCAAATTCCCCTTTTATTTTATCAAATGATTCTCTAAATTTACTAATCATTATATCATCCATTTGGTGGATTATATCTTTTAATTCTTGACTGGAATTTTCTAGATCACTTTTTTGACTAGTTAAAAATTCATATCTCGTACTTAATCTTTCATATTCTTTTATTGAACCAATATTGACTTCTCCTAATTTATTTAGTTCTTTTTTCAAACTAGTTACTTTTTCTCTTGCTATATCAGCATCCATAGATAAAGTATAAGATACGCTAGCATATTCATAAGTTAAATTATATTCATCATTTAAAGTTCCAAGTAAATTATCTAGTTTAACTTCTAATTTACCCATAGCTATTTCATTATTCTTAAGCTCATTATTAACTAAATTATAATTACTATTAGCTTCTCTTTGTTTGTGTTCTAAATCATTTATTTCATCTAAAATTTCACTCTTTTGTTTATTAGCCTTATTTATATCACTCATCTTAATTTCTTTTTCTTTATTAGCATTAGTGATATCTTCCAACAACTTAACTAAATGTTTATCTAATTTATTTTCTTTTAAGTCTTCTAACCCATTAAGTTCACTACTAATACTTTTATATTGTTCCATACTTCTACTTAAATTAGTCTTTTTATTAAATAATTCATCATTTAAAAGAATAATATATTTATTAATAACATTTTCTTTTTCTTCTAAATCTTTTAATTCTTCATCAAATTTATCTAATTCATTACTTAAAGATTCACTATTAATTTTTAATATTTCTTTTTCTTCTTTTAATTTATTAAGTTCATTTTTTTCATTGATCATACTAACTCTCTTGCTAGTACCACCCGCAACAGCTCCACCAGGATAACTAATTTCCCCATCTAGAGATACTACTTTATATTTATAATCAACAAGTTTAGCAATAATATTTAAGCATCTAGCATTTTCAACTACTAATACTGCTCCAAGTTCTCTATCAATGACATTTTTATATTTATAATCATATTCTACTAAATCAGATAAAACTCCAATAAAACCATTAATATTTCTGATGCTATCAATTACATCTTTTTCTATATATCTAGGTTTTATGATATTTAGAGGATAAAATGTTGCTCTACCTAATTTTTGGCTCTTTAAATAATCTATTGCTTCAATTGCTCTTGTTTCATCATCAACTACTAAATAATTACTGGCACCACCCATTGCAATATCTAGAGCAATAACATATTTATCAGGGCAATCAATTAATTTTCCAATAGTATTATGAATCCCTTTAAGCCGTGGATTATTTAATATATTTTTAACGGCGAGTGGTGTATTTTCATAATTATTGATATTATTTTCTAAAATAGCAATTTTATTTTCCCATAAATATATTTTTTTAGTTTCTTCCATTAATTTATTATAAGTTGTACTTCTTTTAACTTTTTTAACTAAAATTTTATTTTTAACATCTTCTAATTTTTCTTTTTCTTCATTTATATTAGATTCAATATCTTCTACATCTTTTTTAAGAATAGCAATACTTTTTTCCAGTTCTAATTGTTGTTCTTTTAAACTAAATAAATTATTATCAATAGCTTTTTTATCTACTTCATATTTTTGTCTTTCAATAGTTATTTTCTTTTCACTTTCTAGTTCATTTATTTTATTTTGAATACTTGTAAGCTCTTCTCTTAATTTATTTATTTTATCTTCTATAGTTATGTTTTCAAGTTTTAATTTATCTAACTTCGTATCAGTTGAAGAAGCACTTAAAGTACTTAATTTTTCTTTTAGAATCTCACTACTGCTCTTTAATTTTTGATATTCACTATTTATTGAAGTAATATCACTAACAATTAGGGCAATATCAATATTTTCTAAATTATCTTTAATATCTAAATATTTTTTAGCAACTCTACTTTGTTCTTCCAAAGGTTTTACAGTTTTTTCAAGTTCATTTATTACTAAATCTAGTCTTGTTAAGTTTTCTTCTGTTTTCTCTAATTTTTTTAAGCTTTCTTCTTTGCGTTTTTTATATTTTAAAACTCCTGCAGCACTTTCAAATATAACTCTTCTGTCACTAGCTTTACCATTAACAATATCAGTAACATTACCTTGGGAAATTATATTAAAAGCACTAGCTCCTGCTCCACTATCGATAAATAAATCATTAATATCTTTAAGTCGAACTCGTGAATTATTGATATAATATTCATTTTCTCCAGTTTTATAAACTATTCTCTTGATTTCAATTTCCTGAAATTCACTATTAAGTGCATGATCAGTATTATCAAAAGTTAAAGCTACCATTGCTCTTTTTTGAGCATCTCTTGAAGCACTACCATTAAATATAACATCACTCATTGAAGAAGATCCCCGAAGTGACTTAACTGATTGTTCCCCCAAAACCCAACGAACAGCATCAACAATATTACTCTTACCACTGCCATTAGGCCCAACAATTCCAGTGATTCCAGGATTAATTTCTAAATCCAATTTATCCGCAAAAGACTTAAAACCCTGAGCTTTAATACTTTTTAAAAACATTTTATCACCTGTAGCTCTTTTTATAAGCATCCAATGCTGCTATTTGTTCTGCTTCTTTTTTGCTACTACCCTTTCCTCTTCCATATACTATATTATCAATTTTCACAACTACTTCAAAAATCTTTTTATGATTAACCTCATATTCCTTTACCACTTCATAATTTAAAGATTTTTTTCCAGTTTGCACTAATTCTTGTAATCTTGTTTTATAATCAACATTAAAATCTATTTGCCGATTTATATAAGGAATTATAATCTTATCAACATATTTTTTAGCCACTTCAAAGCCTTGATCTAAATATATAGCCCCTAGGACCGCTTCAAAAACATCGGCGATGATTGTGTCATTTAAATTGTGTTGTTGACCATGACCAAGTCTAATATATTTATCAATGCCAATGTCTTTAGCATAAGTAGCTAAAGCTTTTTCACAAACATAACTAGCCCTTAGTTTTGTCATTTTTCCCTCTTTAAAATCAGTATGTAAATAAAAATACTCACTAGTTACAAGTTCTAAAACAGCATCTCCAAGATACTCTAAACGTTCATAGTTCTTAACACCTTTATGTTCATTAGAATAACTACTATGTGTAAGAGCCGTCTGCATTAGTTTCTTATTTTTAATCTCGATATTAAACTTATTTAAAAAATCCATCTTATCAAATCCAATCTTTAATAATTATATCAAATTTTTAGAACTTTGGGTAGTAATTACTAAAACAATTTACAAAACACAAAAATTATAGTAAAATTTTAATGGGTGATGAATTTGAAAAAGATATGTATTTTTTTAATTCGCGCTTATCAAGTTACACCAATGCATAGTCATTCAATGTGTCGTTTTATGCCAACATGTAGTGAATATATGGCAGAGGCTATTAATGAATATGGTGTAATAAAAGGAATAAAATTAGGGGTTAAAAGATTACTTAAATGCCATCCTAAAGGAGGATTTGGGTATGACCCAGTAAGGAGTGAAGAAAAAAATTAATGAAATTAACAAAAATAATAGGAATTAGTCTTTGTTGTTTATTTTTAGGAGGTTGTAGTTTAACTAAAGATTCTTTAGAAGATGCTACTATTTATACAACCATTTATCCAATCGAATATTTAGCTGAGCAGTTATATAGCGAATATGCAACAATTGAATCTATCTATCCAAGTGGAGCTGATGTTTCAAGTTATGAATTAACTGAACGCCAAATAAGGAATTATGCTGATAGTGATTTGTTTATTTATAATGGATTAGGTAACGAAAAAAACATTGCTAAAGATTTAATCAATGAAAATGATAATTTATTAATAATTGATGTATCTAATGGCCTAAATTATACTTATGGCATGGAAGAATTATGGATGAGTCCTAATAATTATTTAATGCTAGCTAAAAATATTCGAGATTATTTAACAGAATATTTGGAAAGCAAAACCATTATAGATTATGTTAATAATAGATATGACGAACTAGCTCAAGATTTATCACTTAAAGATGCTGATTTAAGAGCAATTGGTAAAGAAGCTGATACTTTAGGTAATAATACTTTAGTTGTAAGTGATAATGCATTTCGTTTTTTAGAAAATTATGGATTTGAAATAATATCTTTGGATGAAGAAACTTTAACCGAAAGTAGTTTAGAAAATATTCGTAGTTATTTTGATGATGAATTATATGATACAATAATTGTTTTAGATAATAACTATACCAATGCTATAAATGGAATAATAGAAGATTATGAAGCAAATGTCATCGATATAAATTCCATGATTACTTATGATGAGATAAACAATGATTGTTTAGCAAACATGCAAACATTCATTGATAACATTCGCAATTTAACATTAACAGAATAATAAAAACACTCAATTCCCGAGCTTTTAAAAAAAGTGATAGAAATTTCTTGAATATTTTATTTATATATGATAAAATTAATTTGTCCTTTGGAAAAAGGGTAAGCTAAATTAAGCACTTTGGAGTAGTACTCAAGAGGCTGAAGAGGCGCCCCTGCTAAGGGTGTAGATCGGGAAACTGGTGCGAGAGTTCAAATCTCTCCTACTCCGCCATAAAAAAAATAATCTCTATTGAAGAGATTTTTTTTAATAGTTTTCTAGCAAATTATTAAAATCATTTAAGATAATTTCATCCAATTTTTTAATGATTTCTTCTTTAGGTATTTCTTTTCTTGAGTCATCTTTGTATAACTGATTGCGAAAGCATGCTAATTCATCCATATCAGCATAAAATCTAGTTCTATTTACAATCATTTTAATATCCAAATCATTTTCAGGAACGTTATCAAATTCGAAAGTTGTCTTTCCTATAGTAACATATTTTTCATCATTATCAATATACATATTATACCTCTCTTTATCTATATTAATTATACTAATAATATTACTTATTGTCAACCCCCAAAGTATTAAAAAAAGTCTGAATTATCAGACTTAATTTTAACATGGTGGGCTTGGGGGGACTTGAACCTCCGACCTCACGCTTATCAGGCGTGCGCTCTAACCAGCTGAGCTACAAGCCCAATATGGTGACCCGTACGGGATTTGAACCCATGAATGCATGCGTGAAAGGCATGTGTGTTCAACCACTTCACCAACGGGCCATATTGGCAAACCTCTTTAATTTTATAATATTTAAAAGGTTTTTGCAATAGTTTTTTCAAACTTTTTTCAATTTATTGACTGCTTAACAATCAATGTATTTAGATTATACAATAAATTTCTAGTAAAGTAAAGAATTTTTTAAATAAAATTATCAGGTTTGGTAATATTTATTGTTTTTTTCCCATACCAATTACTTTTACCATTTATACTAAACGTATCTGCTAAACTTAGTACAATACGTTCTCCTCCAGTTACTTCACCATCGATATAAATACCATTTACTAATTTACCACTACACTCTATATCTCTTAAGATATGATAATTACCTTTCTTTAAAACAGAATGACTAATAATTAAAGTTTTAAAATCTCTTAAAGCTATAAAATTAAGTAAATAATCATTAGTACTACTACTTATAGATAATGTTGTATTTTCACTAAAAGTTTCATTAAAATTAAATAAGAATGTATTTTGTTTAGATAATTCATTTGGTTCTTTCATTGTATTATTACCAATACCTATTACATATCCATTATTAATTAATAGCTCTTTTAAAACATTAAAAACATCATTTAAAGCAGCAATATAAATAAACCCGCCATCTATTATTAAATTACCATTAGTATTTATACCATTATTGTTATTTGCATAAATTAATAATTTACCACTACCTTCAATATATAAATCCCCAACAGATTTAATAGCAGCAACAGAATTATTCCCATCACTTAATATATTATTACTTCCTTCGTTTAAGTTTATAATAACTTTCTGAGATTTCCTATTATCTATTACACTATTAGTTTCATTAACTATAGTAACGTTATTTAAATTTAATGTTACATCATCACTGGTATCTATATATATAGTTCCATTATTTAAAATTCCTTTTATATTATATATTCCTCCTTTATTTAAATAAATATTATTATTACTTATTTTTACAGAATCATCACTAGATGTATGATTACCACCTAAAGTTATATCTATTTTATTTACATTATTATTTATAACTTCTAAATCATTATTAAAAAATATTGGTCTTAGTAACAAAAATCCCCCAATAATGATTAGTAATATAGCAATAATAATGATTAACACTTTTCGTTTTCTCAACAGTACCACCTAATTTAATTATATATAATATAATTACAAGTTTAAAGATTTTCATAACTAGTTGACAAAAATTTTACTTAAAGTATTGCAAATATTATTAGAAAATGCTATAATCTTCTTGTCTTTATGAAATGTCTCCTTAGCTCAGTTGGTAGAGCAACTGACTCTTAATCAGTGGGTCTAGGGTTCGAATCCCTAAGGGGACACCAATTAAAATTAAGCGTTATGTGGATAATGTTAATCAGAGGTGTGTATTAAAAAAGCTCGCAATTGCGAGTTTTTTTAACGTTGTAAATCTTTAAAATCTAATACCCTATCTTCACTAGGTCTTTTATTAAATTCTATTTTTTGGACCTTTGATGAGCTTTTTCCTTCTTTATCAGTTACCGTATATTGAATCCAATATTGATCAATAGTAATCCCATTAATATCAACCCCAGTTTCATGATAAACTTGATGCGTTACTTCTGCGCCTGGTCTATCATCCCACACTTCTAAATGATCATAATTAATATCATCAATAGAATCAACATAATAAATTTTATCAAAAAATTTTATTGTTGGGGTTGCTATATCATTAGGATTATTAACATCTTTTAAATAATTATATTTAGTAGATGAGAATATAAATGCAGGAGTTCCATCATAATCTATTTCATACCAATAAGTATTGCCTGCAACATCAACATCATTAACAGCATATATATCTCCTTTTTTAGTCTTACCTAAAATTGTCCCATTAGCACTACCTTTAGCTCTGATATTTACATCGTCTTCTAAAACTTCAACATACCAACCTTCCTTAATTTCTGCAATTCTTGCTTTTTCCTTGGCATCTTTAATATAAAAATAACCTCCAATACCACCAGCAATAACTAATAAAATAATAACAATAATTAAAAACTTCTTCATAACTACTCCTCAATATAATTCTATCACAATAAAACTTTTTTTACTACTACTAAGATGGAATTCTTCTAAATATGTCGCCATAATCATTTATAGGTATTTCAAGTGATAATTTTAAATCACTAATTATTTTAATAATTGTACAATCATCATTCACATAAGCGATAATACGCCTATTTTTAGCAGAAATCGGTCCAAAAGTATCAATATACCACATTAAAAATGCATCCCATGTATCTTCCATATAAAATAAATCTTCTTCTGTAAATGGTGTAAAATCACTTTTTACCATGTAATAGTGACAATTACTATGATATATTGCTATATTATATTTTATTGTAAGTAACTGAAAATCATTAAGTTCTACTTCTACTCCATCTAATTCATAACAGCCATGAATTAAAGATTTTGCAATATTTTTATATTTGGTATCATCAACCAATAAAATCATTTCTAATTCAAAAGTATTAGTTTCATCAAGTTTAGGATTATCAAAAACTTTGACTAATCGATCATCTAATACTACTTGATAATCTAAATCCTCATCAGGAATTTCTCCTTGTAAAAACATAGTTTGTAAATCCGCAAAGAGATATTCTTTTTTAATTAATACTTGATAATCTATGACAATTTTATGCATAAGCACATCTCCCATTAAATATAGTCTATCATATTTTTTTAGTTTGTGATAGACTTATTTATAGGTGAATCATGAAAAAAATTATATTATTTACGCACAAAAATGACATTGATGGCATAAATGCTTTAGTTTTAGCTAAATTAGCTTTTAATGATTTGGACTATGAATTATGCCCCGGTTTTAAGGAACTTGATACTTGATACTATATTTAATAATTATTTAAACAGTAATTTATTTTTTAAATATGATCAAATTTATATTACTGATTTAGCACTGCAAGATTCAACATTAACAAAGGTAGCTAACACGCCATTAAAAGATAAAATAAATGGAGAAAAAGCCCATGATTTAGCTGTTCTTTTTAGTATTTTACAAATACCTACTTATATTACTACGATGATTGATAAATTAAAAAATAACCCTGAAGAATTTAATTATACCAATGAGGAACTAAGAAAAATCAATACTAAAAGGGAAGAATATCTTCAAACTTTGAAAAAGTATTATGATTCTATTATTTATTTAAATGATGAATTTAATAATAAATTTGGTATTCTTATTGCTGATTATGAATATCGTAATGAAATCGCCGAATTTATTAGAGGTTTAGGTAATCCCGAGCATATCAAATATATCGTAATTGTTGCTATGAATGCTTTTCACTTGCAAAAATCATATCGTAGTATTACTGATGGCTTTGATGTTTCTAAAATTGCGGAATTTCATGGCGGCGGTAGTCACATGAATGCAGCATCAGTAAAGATAAGTAAAGAACAAATGAATAAAGCTAAAACATTAAATAAAGAAGAAAGTTTAAAATATCTTGCTAAATGTAAATATTTAATATAAAATATTATCAGGTGATTTAAATGGAAAAAAACAAATATCAAAGAGCTAGTAAAAACACTAAAAAGGAAGTACAAACAGCCTTTTTTCAAACAGATTATGGCAAAAGCATCAAAGTACGTCTTAATCGTTTACTGATTTATAGTATTCTTCTTATAGTTTGTACTATTTGCTTTTTTATTGATTCCTTTATTGGGGATTTTAGTGTTTCACAAATTGCAGTTGCAATATTTTGCTTAATATTTGCAAGCTTATTTATTTGGGGTAGACATTATATTACTGTTAAGAATTGTAATACTTATATGATTAATAATCCCAAAGATACAAAAAAGAAAAAATAAATGCATATGATTAAATATGAATATATTTAATCGATTACAAAGGCTTAATAGTGAAAATAAAATTTGGATAATATATTTTTTTATCGCTGCCTTTGCTATACTTGCTAATAGTTATGAAAAAGACTTTTTAACTAAGAAAAACTTAAAAAGCTACCAAAAAGAAAAGACAATTCACATTGTCATTTTTTTAGTAGCTTTTTTCATTTATTTATATTTTGTTTTAGTTATTACTGAAGATTTAACTAATATGGAAAAAAACTTTAATGATAATAAATATCGTAACACTTTCTTACAACTTATTGCAGCCCTTTTATTTCTAATCGGCGGGGCAATATATTTAGTTCAGGAAGTATCTACTAATGATTTAGAAGAAATTGGTTTTATTTAAAATATCTGTATGTTTGATGATTTTCTAAAGTTACACCATTAATATTAGCTAGGTCACTAACTGTTACTAATTGATACCCCTCTACATATAATAAGGGAAGTAGTTTTTCTATTGTATCAACACTAGTTTTATGAATATCATGAAAAAGAATGATAGCTCCTTCAAAAACATTATCCATGACATAATTTGTTAAATAATCAGTGTCTTTATGCCGCCAATCTTCGGTATCAATATTCCATAAAATAAATGTCGTATCTAAAGATTCTTTTACTTCATTATTAATTGAGCCATATGGTGGACGAGTTAAAGTAATTTCTTCACCAATAATACTTTTTAGTATTTCATTTGATTCCTTAAATTCCCTTTCTATATCACTTATTTCTTGTCGCAAGAAATTCTTATGAGCATAAGAGTGATAGCCTATTTCATTACCATTTTGATATAATGTTTGTATTACATCTTTATAATAGCTCATATTCTTACCTAACATAAAAAATGTTGAATGAGCATGATTATCTTCAAGTATTCCTGCCAGGCGTTCAGTATAAGCACCTGGCCCATCATCAAAAGTAATAGCAATCTGTTTTTTCGCAGGATTAATAACGCTACCATCTTCATTAGAATACTCACTATCTAAATCAACTGTTATATCTAAATAATCTTTGATTTCATTATAATTAACTGTTAAATATAAGTCTTCTTTTACTGCTGGAGTAATATCATAATCATAATAATAGATAATAAGTTCATTATCCTTCATAAAATAGACATTAGTTTTATCAAAATTACTTAGAACATCAGCAATAAATTTAGGATATTTTAAATACAATAGTTCAGTTATTTTTTCTTTAAAATCTTCTTTTTTATCATCCTTTATTAATGTATCAATTGTAACTTCTGTACCAGTTTCATAATCAAATAAAATACTTTCATATCTATTATTATTGATTTTAAGAATTGATGTTACTTCTTTTTTAATATCGATTACATCAACTAAAGAACCTTCTTCTATACTATCAATATAGTTAGCAATTTTATCACTTCTTGTAATTTCTTCATCATCAGTTTTAACCACTGGAGTTATTATACTATTTTTATCAGATAAAACCTGCATATAATTAGAACTAATTGAAGTCACAATTAAAGCTAAACCAAATATAAAGGTCCAAAAAACATTAACAAATAATTTATTTTTCTTCAACTTAAACTTCATTTTAAATACTTCCTTTAAATATTTTTAATATCCTTTCTCTTAAATACAATAAATGTTACTACTAACATAATTAGTAAATAAACTAAACATACAATTATCGCATGAAGTAGACTATTATCAAAAATTGATGTTCCCCCGAAAAGAAACATTGTAAAATCCCAATTAGTGGTTACAAAATAATCTAATATTTTAATATCATACGCAAGAGCAAAACCATTAATTAACTCTGCAGCAATTATACCGCAGAATGGTATAACAATTGAGAATGCTGTCGAATTAACAATAACACTACAAGCAAAAGCCAAAGTTGTAAGTAATACAATTTGTGGTAGATTAGCTAGAATTTGTAATCCTAAATAATTAAATACATTAACTATTTCTAAAACAGAATCACTCATATTATAAACTACTACTGGAATACCAAGACTACCAAAGCCCATAAGTATACCACCGATAAGTAATTCACTAACTATAAATATTCCAATAATTAATAGTATCAAAATTAAAACACTAATATATTTAGCAAGTAATATTTTACTTCTTTTGTGAGGCACTATAAGTAAGCTTTTTATGGTACCTTTATTAAATTCATCACTTACAATACCACCAGCAATCATTATACTAAAAATTAATATTAAGAAAGAATATTCACTAAAGAAATTAACAAATACACTTCTTAAAGTATTAGCATTATTAGTATCAACTTCTTCATCTAAAATATACCAGTTTTCATAATAACTCTTAACCATTTCACTAGAAGTAGTATCATTACTATATTTATACTCAGCCATACCATATAATGAATTATTAATTGCACCTATAGCCGCATTTAAATAATCATCACCAAACTCTACATCCTTTTCTAAGCGGTATTCATTCAACTTAACTTGTTCTTCTAAAATAAATAACTCTTTTTCATAATTTAATCGTTCATTATTATTTAAACTTGGATCATTTAAAGTATTTTGAATACCTTGAATATTTTCATTAATATTATTTATATCTTCTTTAACAAAATACTCCCAATTACCATTATCAATATTACTTTTTATCTCTTCAAGTTCATTAAATAGATTAGTAATATCTAATCCTTCATCTTGGGCTCTATAATAATCTTGTAAAAGAATCCAATAATCTTCCATATATTTTTGATACTGCCAAGAATTGCTATCATAATTACTTGCTAAATCATGGGTTTCAATAAAAGATTTATAGTAATTATATAATTCTTTATCCCCAATATCACTGTTTTCATAATCATTTACATAACTTAAGGCTGTATCATAATCTTCATAGTAAGTTGTACTAAAGATTAGTAAATCATCAGAATAACGATATATTAAATTAGTAAGTATAACAAATATAGCAGCGATAATTAAAAATATTTTAGTACTTCTTTTATGTAATATTTTATATAATTCATTTTTTACTAATTTCATTATTTACCCCCTTTAGTTTTCTTTAAAAATGCTTCTTCTAAAGTTAATTCTTCATTTTTTACTTCATAAATATCAATGCCATCTTTAACTAATTTTTTAATTATTTTAGCTATATCTTCTTTACTAGCACTTACTTTAAATGAAGTTTTATTTACATCAAATATATCTTTAATAGCAACATTCGTTGTATCACTAACTTTAAACACTACAATATTTTCATTATTCTTTAAAGTAGTAACCTCACTAGATTCAATAATTTTTCCATTATCAATTATACAAACTTTATTACAAAAACTTTCTAATTCTGCTAGATTATGACTTGAAATTAAAATACCCATTCCATCACTAGCAAGACGCTTTAAAAGTACTCTTAAATCTTTTATACCTTCAGGATCCAAGCCATTAGTTGGTTCATCTAATATTAAAATATTTGGTTTATTAAGTAAGGCACGAGCAATACCTAACCTTTGACGCATTCCTAAACTATATTTATTTACTTTATCATTAATTCTTGATTCAAGCCCCACATATTTAACTAACTCATTAATATCTTCATCACTAATATTTCCATAGTAATCAGCAATTAATCTTAAATTTTGCCATCCTGTTAGATACATATAAGAATCAGGATTTTCCACAATTGCTCCGACTTTTCTTATCGCATCTTCAAAATCTTGAGTAATATCTTTACCATTAATTAAAACTTCTCCAGAATCAATTTTTTGTAATCCTAGTATCAATTTAATGGTAGTAGTCTTACCACTACCATTAGGTCCAATAAAAGCTAGTATATCCCCTTCATTTATGGAAAAAGAAACATTTTTAAGTATTTGTTTTTTTCCAAAACTCTTACATAAATTAATACATTCTAATAATTTTTTCATTGTAATCCTTTCTATTATCTATTAAAAGTCTTCCTATAAACTTCCTTTATACGTTCATTTGAAACATGTGTATAAATACCTGTGGTATTTAAGCTAGAGTGTCCCAGTAATTCTTGGACAGTTTTAATATCTGCACCATTATTAAGTAAATGCGTTGCAAAAGTATGCCTTAGTGTATGAGGTGTTACATGCGTTTTTAAAGCCAAATTCTTAACTAAATCACTAATAATATATTCGACATCATGAATACTTAATTTATCCCCAGATTCCTGAGTAAATAAATAATCCGTAGCAATTAGTGGTAAATATCTATCTAAGTAATCTCTGGCATATTCCCCAAAATATACAATACGCATCTTTTTACCTTTACCCATAATTCTAATCGAATTATTAGATTTATTAATATCTCTTACTTTAATGTTAATCATTTCACTAACCCGACATCCAGTTGCATAAAACATTTCAACTAACAATCTATTTCTTAGACCAACTTTAGTAGAAATATCAATATTATCTAAAATTTTAGCTAATTCTTCATAACTTAAATAATTAGGCAATTTTTTTTCTAATTTAGGATTTCTAATACTATTAAAAAGATTAGTATCAACAATATTTTTATCTAGCAAATAATTATAAAAAGTACGAAGGGCACTAATCCTTCTAGCTATAGTACTATTTTTTAATTTAGCTTCATCTAAATATTTTAAATAATCCCGAATTATTTCTCCATCTATTTTTTTATAATTTAACTGCTTTTTCTCTAAATAGTTTAAGAAATTAGTTATATCTTCCCTATAACTAATTTCTGTATTCTCTGAATAATTCAATTCTTTAGTCAAATATTCTAAAAATTTCCTTAAATCTTCCATATTACCTACGATTAAACAAAGTGTTTAATTCATCACTTTGGTATCTAGCATTATTAAGTTCTCTTTTAGCCTTATTTAATTCTTGAACTAAATAACCTATTTTAGAATTCATCTTTTCTCTTTCGCCATATGTTAACTCAGGATTATTTAATAATTGTTTATGATACCAAATATATTGAACTAATAAATCAACTTTTCTCTTGGCATCTACTACTCTACTCATATTATGTTGATACCAATATCCATCTTCATCTAACGCTTCTTTAGGATTCATCAACGCTACTTCTTCATCCGTCAAAAGATTGGCATCCTCAAAATTCTTACGATATTCATCATTTAAATATTCTTGATACTTATTCATATTATACCTCAACTAATCGTATAAACACTTTTCATTTCTAAAGCTGCATCAAATTCAACTCCCGCATTTATATCTTGCGATGTATCTAAATTGACAAATATAACTTCTACTTGCCAATTTTGTTCTATTTCATCGTTAGTAGTTATTTCATAATTCTGAGCAATATAATATTCTCCACTAGCTGTAGTTATATCAAAGCCACTATAACCATCACTTGTTGTATAATTAAGTCCTTCTATTTCTTTTACTTCTTCACCATCAGGATTATATATTTTAATCAATAATTCTGCTATATTACTATTAGTTGAATAACTAAACTCATTATTTTTTATATTTAATAACACATTATAATAATAAGTTTTATTTCTTCCTTCATTATTTACAACTCTAAGATTTGCTGATGCTATAGTTTCATCACTTAAACTACTCATACCTTCCCCAAAATTTTCATTATCGGCATAAATATAAATAGGTTTACCAATATCAAATATTAGCCAATCCATTATAGTTGCTGTTGTACTTTTAATACTTGGAGACACGTTAGAAACTTCTACATAAGTAAAATATGCTAAAGTAGCACTAGATACTATTGAAAATAATGCTACAATGTATATCCCTAATAATATTCTTTTCGTTTTTTTGCTCATATCGCCACCACCATTATTACTACATTTTAAGCATATCAAATAAGCCTAAAAAAATCAAGTATTTCCATTATTTTTAATCATATTTACAACCCAAATATATATTGGTATTAATAAATTTAATATTAAAGTTAATAAACATAAGCCATCAACATTTTTATTTATTAGCATATAAATTAAAGCTATTAATAATATTATTATTACCCCAAAATAATTAATTAATTCTTTTTTAAAACTAATTTTATTATCTTTATAATTATCAGCAATATCATATAAAACATAAACAATATTAGTAATCATTATTATGACATATAAATATGGTAATGCTCTTACATCCGATAAATTACTATAAAATATATAAACAATTAAAAAGAACACACTATCTATTCTAATTAAATGAAAAGGTTCATTAATAATCATTTTAAGATTATATTCTTTATTATATTTATTTTTTCTTTTAATTTCTCTATTCATTAATAATATTAAATATATTACCCATAAAATTATTCCAACATATTCTACAGCTTCATACATGATTATCTCTCCCATATAAACATCCACAATAATTCTGACGATACAAATCATATTTTTTACTTAATTCAATACTTTTTTTATATCCATCATTTTTTTTAAAATCACTATATAAATATTTTACACCAAAATTATCTTCTAGCATAGCCCCAATTGCATTAATTACTTTACTATTTTTATAAGGACTAACTGTTAGAGTAGTACCAAAATATTCAAAACCCAATTTCTTAGCTTTTAATGCCGTTTTTTCTAGTCTTAACTTAAAACACACACTACACCTAGCTCCACCTTCTTTTTCCTCTTCTAATCCTTTAGCTACACTTCTAAATTCTTCATTAGCATAATCACAATCTAAAAACTTAACAAATTCACTATCTAATTCTTTTATTAATCTAATTTGTTCACTTTTTCTTTTTTCATATTCTTCTCTTGGTTCTATATTAGGATTATAATAAAAAACCGTTATATCAAAATATTCTTTTAACATTGTAATAACTGTTGTTGAACAAGGTCCACAGCAACTATGTAAAAATAGTTTTGGTCTATAATCTAAAGAATTGATTAATTCTAATAATTTATTCTGATAATTCATCTTCATCACTCTCTTCGTTCAATTTAGCATATGATGTAAATATAATAGTATCAGATCCTCCATATACACTATCTAAATGAATTACCCCAGATTCATCTAAATTCGAATAAATAGTTTTATACATATTTAGATTAGCAAAATTAACATTATCAATATAAACAGTATTACCATCATTCATTTTTAAGATAAATCTGGAATCATTTATAACTACATCATCTTTGATATCTGGATTATACTCTATTTCACTAATTAATTGAATTATATCTATATCTATTGCACTCATTTTTTCAATTAGATTATTATATATATCACTAGGAACATAATTAATAAGTATAGGTATACCTAAATAATTTTTATTTTCTACTTCTTCACCATTTGATAATACTACTAAATTATTAGTTTGATTTAAAAATAATATTTTAGCTTCATTAATTTCAATAGTAACTGTACCAAGAAAATTTTTATGCACACTTACACTATCTATTAAATCCATATTTTCTAACTTATTCTTTATATTACTAGTACTAATTTTAAAAACTTTAGGATAATTACTTAAACCCGCTTGGGTTATTATTTCACTATCCTTAACTAAATTATTCCCACTTATAACTATGTTTTTAACGGGCATATTTAAACAATAATAAAAAATCATTATAATTAAATATAATATTAATATAATAACTACTAACGCTTTTTTATTTAATCTCCTTTTTACTTTCGTCATATACTTTCTCCCATTTAACTACAACTTGTTCTAGGTTTAATTCTATATTGAATTTATCTTTCACAGTGCTTTTAATAATTTCAATCAACTTTATTATATCACGACTTTTAGCATTATCATAATTAATTATGAAATTGGCGTGTTTATTAGATACTTGAGCTCCTCCAACAATTAGTCCTTTCAATCCAGCATGCTCAATTAAATATCCTGCTGAATACTCTGGTGGATTTTTAAACACTGATCCGGCATTTTTATATTCTAAAGGTTGAGTATTGCGTCTTTTTTCCAAATTTAGCTGTATTTGTTCCCGCACAAGAGCAACATCGCCATAAATTCCTTTAAAACTAGCAGTTACCACAATACTATTTTTCCCCTTAAATTCCGTATAACGATAATCATACTTGATATCTTCTTTATTTAATATTTTTTTATTACCATCAGCATCTATAATACTAACACTTATTAAATAATCAAATATACTTACATTATATGCTCCAGCATTACCAACAATTGCTCCCCCGAGAGTACCTGGTATTCCCATTAATGAGGCATAACCAACAAATCCCCGGTCAAGTAAAGTATTTACAAACATCCCTAAAGATATTCCCGCATCAGCTGTTATAATATCATTATCTATTACTACTCTATTTAATTTATCAAGTTTAATTATGGCCCCATCAAAGTCTTCATCAGGCAAAATCACATTAGAACCTCCACCTAAAACATACCAAGGTATACCCTCTTTATTTAAATACTTAATTAAACTAGAAAGTTCATCAATATCTTCAGGCATAACTAAATACTTAGAGATACCTCCAATACCATAAGTATTATATTTTTTTAAATCAACAAACTCTTTTACTTCTCCATATTCTTTCATTTTACTAATTCCTTTATTTGTTCATAAATTATTGTTGAAGCTGGAGTAATATTCAAATGTTCCAAATTTTTCTTAAACTCTTCATATTTTTTAGTATTTATTAATTCATTAATTGTTACTTGAATTAAATTAGCATCCATTTGTTTTTCTTCAATTAATTCTGCAACATGCATATTTACTAAATCTAAGGCATTATAATATTGATGATTATTAGCAACATATGGACTAGGAATTAAAATCGAAGGCACTTTTAAAGCCAAAATTTCACTAATCGTACTAGCCCCTGCTCTTGATACTACAAGATATGCATTTTTCATTAAACCTGCAAGATTGTCTATATATGGTACAACTTTAACATTTTTAGGAAATACCATATCTTTAACAAAATCATCATATAAATTTTTACCTGTTATATATACTATCTTATATTCTTCATTACCAACCAATTTCAAAAATGCCTTAAACTTTTCATTTAGGGAACTACTACCCAGTGATCCCGCAACAATAATGATTAATTTATCACTTTCTTTAAATCCATAAGTACTTTTAGGTACTTTAGGTACTAACAAAGCATTTTCTCCGCATGGATTACCCGTATAAACTACCCGTTTAGCAGTCTTAAAATAATCTTCTGAATTTTTAAAAGATACCCCAACTAAATCAACATACTTAGCAAGTGTAATATTAGATTTACCAGCAACACTATTTTGTTCATGAATAAATGTTTTAATTCCCAGCTTATGTGCAGCCCGAATCACAGGATAAGTTACATAACCACCAGTACCAATTACTACATCAGGCTTAAAATCCTTCATTATATCCATACATTTATTAATTGCCTTTTTAATTAAAAATATATTTTTAAAATCTCTAACAATCTTAGTTTTACTAAATCCATATATTTCAATTGGTATATATTTAATCCCCATCTTTGGAATAATATCTTTTTCCATTCTATCATGTGTCCCAATATATATAACTTCTAAATTCTTTTCTTTTTCTTGAAATTTTTTTAAAATTGCTAAAGCTGGATAAATATGTCCACCTGTTCCTCCAGCTGAAATAATAATTTTCAAACCAATCACCTTGATATAATTATACAATAAATTCCCCCAAATTTATAACTATTTTCCATTATTTTTATTTAAC
This sequence comes from uncultured Bacilli bacterium, assembly GCA_944332705.1. Taxonomy (GTDB): domain Bacteria; phylum Bacillota_I; class Bacilli_A; order RF39; family UBA660; genus Onthocola_B. The sequence continues at coordinate 38,164 of CALVKM010000003.1, read as the reverse complement.
TAAAACCAAAAATGAAAAAACAGTGTAAACTTTACACTGTTTAACACTATTCAAACTAGATTATATACTATCTAAATTAATTAATTCTAAATGGATCAGAACTTGTTCCAATTCCCCCGGTATATTCTACATAAGAGTTTAGATAGAAGACAGGGCGGAAGAATAGATGAACTATTCTTCAATTAAATCTACATTTACTTCAGCATTAAATATCTTACCTTGATCTTCGTTTTGTTCTTCTCCAGTACCATGTAGGGTGAATTCTACTACATATTCTTGAGTAGTATTTGGTGCTATTGCAATTCTTTCAGCAAATACATAATCACTTGTTGGAACTGTTGTCCATTCTTGATTAAATCCATCATTATCACTAGATACTTGATACCAGAAATTAGTTGATGTAAATGTATTTTCAAATACTGTCCAACTAATATTATAATATATTGTTCTATTAGTAGTATTTTGAATTGTAAAACCAATATTTGGTATTGTAGTATTTATTCCTGGTTGTCCTGCTTGATCATCGGGATAAACATTTTCCGCAACAACTTCTCCAGTACTATCAAATATAACTATTAGGCTAGCTGTAGTAAAGTCTGATGTACCATCACCATCTTCACTAGTTCCCCCGCCATTACCGTTAATATTTGCATTGGTACAATTAGAATCACAGATATTATCTTTATCTTCATCACAGTTTATATCACAAACTCCATCACCATCAAGATCTAAATCTAAATCTTTTATTCCATCGCCATCAATATCTCTATCAAAATCAACTACACCATCACCATCAATATCAATATTTAAATCTGGCCAACCATCATCATTTGTATCGCAATTTATATCACAAACTCCATCACCATCAGTATCTTGATTAGATGGATTAAATATTGAACCATCTTCCATTAAAATATTAAATATTGGTCTACGATTATTATGATAATCAATATTTTGATCAGGTTTACCATCTTTATCTGTATCACAATTTATATCACAAATACCATCATCATCTAAATCAATATTTAAATCAGCAATACCATCGCCATCTAAATCTTGGTTAAGTTCAAGTCTAGCTAAATAATGAACACCCATATAAGTAGCAAATCCCCCGATAAGTAAGAAACATAAGGCAAAAAGAATGAATAAAGCCGCGTTATTACTTTTTTTAAATGTAAAAATTAATTTACTACCAATCTTTTCAACACGAAGGGACGCCGGCAAATAAACTTCATTATCTTTAGCATCAAAAGCAATATTTAATACTTTATCAATATGTTTTTTAGTTACCCCAATACTTCCTTCATACATTAAATCTAGAGTTTCTTTAATTTTAGCGTCTTGCTTTTTACTATCAAGTAGCAAAAACTCTTTTAAATCAACTTCTTCACGACGATTAGCTTTTTCAACCTTAACTTCATCATCTTTTTTCTTTTTGGCCATAATTTCACCTTCCTATTTTAATAATGCAAATGCTTTTTTGCTTTTCTTTTCGTAATTTTCAAAGAAATTTTTATATAAACTATCAATATTATTAATAATTTTTTCTTTTCTCTTATTTGCTTCTTTGAATTCTTTATTAACTAATGTTTTAAATTCTTTTGTTGAAATATTACCAGAGAATACAAAATCATTAATCAATTTACTTATAATAGCTTCATTATAAACTGTATCTTCTTTATCTTTATGTTCACTTAAAGCATCACTTTCAATAAAGAATGCTAAATCATATTTATCTTTAATATTAACATCTTTACTTTCTTTAGTTTCTTTAACAATTGATGTCATCGGTACAATGTTATTTTTTTCCAAATATTCCCATAATTCTAAAGCTTTAATAAAATTTGGTTCTTTTAAAATAACATTAGTCTTTCTAATTGGACTTCTAACAGGACTACTTTCTTTTAAGCTTTTAATAAATGTTGAATTACGAAAAGCTCCAAGGACATCTCTAATATGTTCTATTCTCTCTTCTATAGTATGTCCATCTTTCTTTTCATTAACTTCATCATCTATTTTACCTTCCAAATTCAAAGTAACTTTGTATTCAGCACTTTTTGTTTTAGCAACACCACTATATGTAACAGTACTATTAATTTTCGCATAGGATTTTTGATCTGATTCATTTAATTTATTTTGAACAAACATATACAAATTATCAACAAGTGATTTAATAAATCTATTTTCATATAAATCTACTGTTTCTTCCCGATATACATTTAATAGTTTAAGAGGAATTACAGTTCCATCATCATGAACTTCTTGAATTAAATTTGTATTTTGAGCTAAATGTCTAATAGATTCTTCAGTTACAACTTTAGCTTTTTCTATTGGTACAATGTTTTCTTCTTGCACAATAAATCTTCTCGGATTACGAATAATATTATCAAGGTAAGGGATACATTCTTCAATCATATCCATCCAAGATGTATCACTTACCTTTTTTTCAATATCTTGTACAATTCTAATATCCGAATTAGTTGTTTCAATAAACTTTGTAACATTATCTTTATTTAAATTATTTATATAATCAGTAATATTCATCTATATCACCTAAATAGTTTTTTTCAAACGAAGTAAATATGCTTTACATTCTGGAGTTTTATCTGTACCAAATAATTTTTCAAGATAAGCAATAAGTCCATCAATTTGATCTTTAATATATGCTAAATTTAATTGTTCAAATTTTCTTAAAATCTTATGAGCAATCAAGTAATCTATTGCAGCAACTTCATCTCCCCCACAAGCAACAAATGCTGGAACAAATTCTTTTAATTGTTTAACAATTCTATTACCAAAAGCTAGTCTAAAGTGATCAATTACATATCTATCAAGTTGAGCAACTTTTTCTAGAGTTTCATCACTTACTGGATGTTCTTCTGAAGCTTTAATAAATTGTTCTTCAAAATATTTATAACTCATCTTAAGAGGTTCAGTATCTGGAGCTTCAAATTCTTCACATTTATCATCAATTGCTATTGGCATAGCTCTATCATACACTTTATCAGTAATCATAAATGTTGAGTCATCGTTATTGATTGTCCCAATATACCACATATTTTCCGGTATCTTAAGTTTTCCTTCATCTAGTTTTTCAGGATCATGTGGCCAAACATTAGGAACAAGTTCAACTACCCAATCCTTTTTATTTGGCAGTTCCAAAATAGATAACATTTCCGCAAAGTAATATTCAACACGAGAAATATTCATTTCATCAAGTAATGTAATATACACTTCATCAGTATATTGTGCTTCATACATTTTTTCAAGAATTTCTGTTTCATTAAATTTCTTAGTAAATTCATTGAAATATCCAAAAATTTCAGTTGAGTCTCTCCATGATGGTTGAACACTAGCAACAGTTGTTTCATTTTTAGTAAATTCTCCGAAAGCATAAGCAAGTGAAGTTTTACCAGTACCAGAAATACCTTCCAATATTATTAACTTATTTGATGCAAATGAAGCAATAAACAATCTTATTAAATGGATATCATAATAAAGATGTAGGCGTGAAGCTGAGAAATTTCTAAATCTTTCACATAATTCATCTAATTTATAATCATTATGAATTTCTTCTGGTGTACTATCTTTAAATTTAGCATCTACACTACTTAATTTAAAGAATCTACTTTCTCCTTCTTTTAATTCATTTTTAATATTACCTTCTTCATCATATTCTACATTACCTTCTTCATCCGTAATTTCAGCAAATTTAGCATTTTGTTTCTTTAATTTTAATATTTCGCCATTTAAATTTTCAATTTCTTCTATTAAACGATCTTCTTTCTTAACATTTCTACGGTATTTTACATATGTTTTAATACATCTGTAAATCAAAAATATAATTAAAGCAAATAAACCTAGTAACAAAATAACTGATAAAATCATTACTACTAGACCCATACCAGTCATTTCACTTCGATAATCATTAATTACCGTAATGTAATTGACAAAATTAAACATTTGGCCAATTCCACTAGCAATTCCTTTCAAAATATTTAGTAAACCTTCAAAGAAAGGTTCCATAAACTGTGTAAAAAATTCTCCATATACATTCATAATTAATCCTCCTTATTCTTTATTACAAATTTTATATTATTTTTTTGCCATTCATATAAGTTTTCTTCATTATTTTTCAAAAATTCTTTTTTAACAATTATTTCCATATCATAGGTAAATATGTCACTATTAACATTATCTACTCCATCGTACTCATAAATAATTCTAAGTCCCATTTTCTGAGCTTCATTTAACAAATCATTATACTCAGCTTCTTCGTTTGTATTTACTAACAACTTCATATAACCTTTAATATATCCATTATCAAAATTTTTAAGCAATCCTGGCTTTTTCTTTAATATCTTATTAATAGGTACTAAATAATTAATCATCTCCCTATTACTTACTAACTCTTCTAATATATCAACAGTAAGAAGTTCATAAGACATATTAAGAAATTTAATTTCGTAATCTTTAGCAACCTCATTTACTAGTTTTTCATCAAATTCATTAAGTCCGGTAATTTGATATTTGAAATCGAATTTATAATAAAGTGGCTCACCAGTATATAAATAGTATTTATTTTGCCAAGAATCACTTTTAAAATACTCAAAAGCTTTTTCATCTTCTTTAATATTTTTCTTAATTTGTTCAAATAAATCATTAATATTTATTTTATCATTATTATAAACTTTTAAAATATTTGTTTTCTTTAAATATAGTAAAAGATATTTAAATTTATTTTTAGTATCTACATAATTACCATCAATAACATTACATGCAAAATCTAAATAACATGCACTGCAAATAATTACTGACAACAAAAATGTTTCATTTTTATAAGTTTTTAAAGAACTTAAATTATTATTATCTTGAAAATATGCAATAATAGACTTTAAAACGTTATTAATGTTATCATTAGAATATTTGATAGGATTATCACGATTTACATTATTTTCAAAATAATATAAACTAGTATACTTTTCAATTACACCTTTAGCTAACCCTTTAAATTCTTCCTTATTCTTCCACAGTTTATTATCATCAACCATAATAATTTGTTCTAATATTTTAGCATACTCAAATAAATCTTTTTTCTTCTTTTCTACATATTTATCGATAACATTCAAACTCACAATCTATGTCACCTAACCTATCTTAATAAATTATACCAAACAAAAAAATAGAATGCAATAAACATTCTATCATTTTTTTTAAAAAGCTCACTATTTCAACAATTTTAATATCTAATTAATACTTAATTCATGTAAATCTTCATCGTTTAAACCAGTAGATTTCATTATTAAATCTTTAGTTATACCAAGTTTAAACATATTAATTGCTGTTTGTTTTTTTTCTAAAGCTCGTCCTTCAGTCCTACCCTCATATTTGGCATTACGAACTTCAGAATCAAAATGATTAAGTAAATCTTGGTTTTTAGGGTCTCCTAAAAATTCGCGTACATAAGCTACCGTTTTCTCTAACATTTCATCCTCCTTATCTTTTATGTATTCTTCCATATCACTTAGCCACTCCTTTTTCATAATATTTGCAAATTCATAAAATATTTCACTTTTATTATATGTAAACCCAGCTGCTTTGTCAAGGTCTATTAAATATAAAGTGATTTTGTTACTTACTTTCAACTTATATATCTGTTCGGAAAGTTTATATTCTTCCATAACATTATCCATAATAAAATCTGTTTTCTTACGAAATAATGTTATTCCTACTACATCACTCGCACTAGAATATTTTTCATTTACTTTTAATTGATTACCAAATATTCTACATACATAACATAAACTTTTAACAAATTCTTCATATCCAAATAAATTATAGGCTTCTAGTGAAACTATAGTACCATTTTTAAGTGTCGTTAGAACATCGCCATAATAATCTTTAGTATTATAAAATGGTGCATTAATAAGCCTTGAACATTAATATTTTCTATATCATGTTTTATTTTTTCATTATCAATGAATTTTGCAATAGATTTTAAAAGTGCTTTTTGTAATAAGCAATTAGCAAATACAAATTTAAATACCTTATCATTAAGTAATGGATAATGAATATTTACTATCTTTTTATCAATCATTTACTATATACCTCCTTCATAACAATGATAAAAAAATTTTTAAAAAATTAAAAGAATATCAAATTAATAAACATAAATCTAATAAGAAAATTTTTTGCATAATTTTCCTCCCTTCACTATATAACTTCAACAAAAATACCCCAAATTCTTTTTTTTATACTAAATTTTTTCACAAATTTTTATTAACATTCATTTTTTGGCTAAAGTACGCCAAAAAATGGGTATAAAAAAATAATGTAAAGTTTACGCACATTTACATTATTTTACAAGATTTTTTTCTTAATTTTAGCTAATATTTTCCGAAAATTTAGAACATAGTTTTAAACATTTGTCAAGAAAAATCTTAATTATTCTAGTTGAACAGTTAAAGTCATAGTGTTATCAATTAATGTTCCTTCAGCTATACTTTGACTAGTAACATAACCATAACCGCTGTATTCCAAATTTATTCCTACTAAGTCACAGTATGTTTTAACTTCATTGAGACTCCAACCTATTATATTTGGCATATTTATATCATTACTATTAGTTACTAAAAACAACTTACCGCCTTCAAGAACTATACCCCCATTTAAGGGATATTGATTAATAATGTATTTACCATTACCAATAGTTATAATACTAATAGGAGTACTAGCTAATATACTAGTTATATTATTTATATCTTTACTTAAATAATTAGTTACATTATATACTTTACTTAAATCTGATTCATTTTTTTCTTCAGTTAGTTTAGCATATTTAGCTATTTCATTAATAGCAGACGTGTTAATGTGAGCAAAGTTAGTAGAAGTTCCTTCAAAGTGTCTAGCAGCAACATAAACAATATATTCCGGATTGTCTTCAGGAAAAATACCTGCAAAAGAACGAATTGTATCATATTCTCCAGTCATATAGCCACCAGTAGATGATGCTATTTGAGCTGTACCGGTTTTTCCCATTAAACTTACATTACTAGAATCACCATAAGCCTTACCAGTTCCTTCGTAAACTACTTTATGCATAAGTTCATACATTTCTTCAATTGTGCTTGTACTATAAACATTGTTTACGACCTCTCTTTTACCTTCGTAAGTTACATTACCTTCACTATCTACTATTTTATCAACTATATAAGGTTTTATAATGTTACCATCATTAGTCATACTAGATAATGCTTGCAACATTTGAATTGGGGTAACACTTATTCCTTGACCGAATGATGCATTAGATAATTCAGATTTATAAACAATTCCTATATCTCCAGTTACCTCATTAGAAAGCTCTATACCAGTCTTTTGTCCAAAACCTAATTCTGAATAATAATCCGGTAGTTTTTTATCAGCATTATCTAGCATCCGAAAAGCAAGTATTGTAGCAGCAACATTTGAGGAATTAGCAAATCCTGTATCAAAAGAAATATCACCCCAACCACCTTTTTCAGCATCATTAACAATTGTTTCACTATCTACTTGAATAGAACCTGATGTATATATTTCATCACCATCATATAAACCTTCTTCTATAGCTGCCGCGAAAGAAAATATTTTCATAACTGAACCGGGTTCATATTGATAACTTACTAAAGGATTCATATAACTAGTAATGGTATTAGTATCATTAGGATCAAAATTAGGACTTGTAGCACTTGCAACAATTGCTCCAGTAGAAGCATCCATTACAGTAAATATTGCCCACTCAGTATTATATTCACTAGCCATAGTACTAACAGCATTTTCTGCAAGTTTTTGAATATCAAAATCAATAGTTAAATAAATATCAGAACCATCTATAGCTTCAAAAGTATCTTCTGGCGTATTAGGTATTTGATAATTGCTCGATGTATATTTTAAATACTTTGTATAGCCATCTGTTCCTGATAATACATCATCAAAATAACCTTCAATACCAAGTTCACCAACTAATTTTCCTTCTTCATTTTTCTTGGCATACCCAATTATATATGAGGCAAAAGAAGAATTGCTATAATACCTTTTTTTAGAATTACTTTCAAAACCTATCCCTGGAAGCTCTAAAGACTCAATAGCATTTTTTAAAACCTCTGTTATATCATTTCCTCCAGGTCCTAATTGTGTTTGATACAAATCTTTATTTAAAAGTTCTAATATTCGCTCCTTAGTCATACCTAAAAGTGGCGCTAAAGCTTCAGCAGTAGTTTCTTTATCTACTACATGTCTAGGATTATCAGAATCCGTCGTTCTCGATGAATCAAGATAAGCTATAACATTATAAGAGTTAACTGTAGTTGCCAACTTTTCACCATTTACATCAAATATTCCACCCCGACTTGCTAAAAGTGGCCTTTCAACAGTAGTAATAGATTCCGCCATGGTTTGAAGATTAATACCATCAACTTCATTGCTTAAAACGATATATGAAAGTTTAATAATCGCCGCCACAAATAAAAAAGCAACCAAAAACATTATAATTTTAGATATTTTAACAGTTGCTTTTTTCTTCACCTTTATTCACCTTCACTTGATATTATTTTTATATTATCATTAACATAAGAAAGTCCATATTCTTCAGCTATTTTTTCAATATTTTCTAAACTAGCAAGTTCATCTATTTGCATAGATAAGCTTTGATTAACTAGTTCTTGACTTTCTATATTATTTTTTAATTTTTCTACTTCATTATTTGTTTCACTTAAAAGCGATGATGTATAAACATTAAACATTGGTATAGCTAGTAATAACACAATTACTAAACCATACATAAATTTTTCTCCTTTAAGTAATTTTAATCTTTTCTTATTCTTACTAGCCACACTATCATATCCTTTCTATTATTCTTAACTTTGCACTAGCACTTCTTGAGTTTTCCACTAGTTCTTTTTCACTTGCCACAATTGGCTTTTTATTAACGAGCTTAATTAGTGGTTTATATTCATCTGGTATATTACGTTCTCCTCTTACCATTTCATCCACTTCACTATATTTTTTAAATATTTGTTTTACTACCCTATCTTCTTTTGAATGAAATGTTATAACGCTCATTCTACCACCTTTTTTAAGCAGTTTAATAGCTTTAGGTAAAATACTTTCAAGTACTCCAAGCTCATTATTAACTTCAATTCTTAAAGCTTGAAATATCTTACGTTCCGGATGATGCTTATAAAAGTAGTTAGCTCCAACTGAAGACTTTATAACTTCCACTAATTCTAAAGTACTATTAATATTCTTTTTTTCACTAACTATTTTCTTAGCAATCACTCTGCTCATTTTTTCTTCTCCATATAGAAAGAAAATCTTACTTAAATCTTCTACACTATAAGTATCAATTACATCTTTAGCACTAATTCCCTTACTACTCATTCTCATATCTAGTGATCCATCTTGCATAAAGGAAAATCCTCTTTTAGCATTATCTACTTGGGGAGAAGAAAAACCTAAATCAAAGATTATTCCATCAACCTCTTTAATATCCATACCTTCTAAACACTCTACCATATTAGAAAAATTTGTATTAAATATCTTATAATTTGACCCGATATCTTTTAAGACTTTATCGGAATACTTACAAGCTTCACTATCTTGATCAAATGATACCAGGCAACCCTTTTTTATTCTTTTTAAAATTTCAGCACTATCTCCCGCATAGCCTAAAGTGGCATCAACATAAATACCATCTTCTTTTATATTGAGTGACTCAATTAATTCATTTTTTAAAACACTATAATGCATCATTAACCTCAAATAAATGTTCTGCAATTTCTTCTAGTTCTGAAGCATTATCTTCCATAAATGAATTAAAGGCATCTTCACTCCATATTTCTAATCGGTCATTCACGCCGATAATAACACATTCTTTTGTTAAACCGGCGTAACTAACCAACGGGGAGGTAATGTTTATTCGACCACTTTTATCGAACTCACAAACAGTAGCACCAGAGAAGAAGGATCTAGAAAATGTACGGGCATTTTTTTTAGTGAAAGGTAGAGTATTTAATTTAGCAACTAGTTTTTCCCATTCTGCTTTAGAATAGACATACAAGCATTTTTCAATTCCCCTAGTAATGATAAACTCATTACCTAATTCATCCCTATATGTACTAGGAATAACTAATCTGCCTTTATCATCGATATTATGATGATATTCACCCAGCAACATAATATCCCCCACTTTCTTCCACAGTTTACCACTGTCCACCAATATAGTACCAAAAATATAAAAAAAAGTAAATAACTATTATTTACTTTTTATCATATTTACATTATTTGACACTGTTTTAATAAATAGTATATTAATTTATTCTAATAGGATCTGACGAAGTTCCTGATCCTCGATTATATGTTACGTTGGAGTTAAGGTAGAAACAAGGACGAAGAGCTAAATATCCTAACGCTATTGGAGTTATACTAGGATAACCCGAATCGTTTATACTATATGCAAAGCCACTAGAATTTTGCGATTTTGAAATAAACCGTTCCTGAATTCCCATGAAAAGCCAGTTATTATCAACAAAATCATTATAATCACTAACCCTTAAATTCCAAGCATCAGGTATTACTGAATAGCCATAATCACTAACATACATTAGACCTATTGAGGCATTAATATAATCTCCTGTACTTTCTTGATTAAATATAGTTTTGGCCGCTACCACATTGGTACGAAGTTCAACAGTATACCACTTTGATACCGCTATTTTATTTATGTAAGTACTACTAAAATTACTCAAAAACATTGTATTTAAATTTATTGTATTCAATTCACTATTTTCCCATGCATTCAATCCACTTTTATCCCAGTAATAACTTGCGATTGTGTTTACACTCATATTACCCATATAATTACTGGTATCATATGTAATTATACCATTATATGTACCATTAGAACCAGTTTGACTACTTGTTGTAAAATCTGCTTTAATTAGTTTTACTTGATTACTAAAAACACCTATTATTCTATACAAGTTATCATTTGGGCATGTAGATGCTGTTGATCCAAAACATACATAATTATTCGGATTGGCTCCACTATATCTATAACTATAATCTCCAGCTTCTCGATCGGCGTTCGTATATGTGCCTTGTCCATCATGATAATAAAGCTCATTTATTCCATCTGATACATAAAATTTCTTTATACAATTTGATAAAGTATCTCCATTACTACATACTTCCGCTAATGATGTTGGATATGAAGTTGTAATGCTTGTAACTACAAAGTAATTTTTGTCAATAAAAAAGATAATAGTAAAATATTATCTTCCGAAAATATAGAACGAGAAGAAATATAGTTTCTTCTCATTTATTTATCACTAAACTCTATTGATGCTTTAAAGTTTTCAGTAACATCTTCAGCATTAATTAACCTAACACTAAATTCCCATTCTTGAGTAGTATTAGAGGTAATTAAGTAATTACTAACTAATTCATAATTACCAATACAATTAGTTATATCAAAACCATTTAAAGATTCATTATAAGTTAAATTATCTATATTAGTTATTAATTCTCCAATCGGATCAGTTATAGTTAAAATAATAGTGGCATCTTTATCTATAAATTCATTATTTTCAATATTTAAATATAAGTAATAATCTTTATCATCACTATCATATAACTTAACTGTAGCATGAGCAGTATCAGATAAATTATTAGCATTTAATTCTAAGGATTTATCAATCGTAAATGAATATTCATATTCCATAGGATGTTTTATTACCTCATTATTTGTATTATCATTATTAATAGACATAATAATGATTACTGCTAAAATCACTACTATAATAACTGTTATAATTAAAAATTCTTTTTTTCTCATCATTAACTCTCCATACCTTATTTTAATTTTTTTATTTGTTCATTATAATCATCACTTTGACATATAAATGATCCTGATACTACGCCATCAGCAAGAGTAACTTCTTTAATAGTGGTATCATTTATTCCTCCATCAATATATATTTCAAAATTATATTTTTCTTTGTATTTAATTAATTCTTTTAATCGTTCTTTAGTACTTGAAATAAATGACTGACCACCACAACCGGGATAAACACTCATAAGTAAAACTCTTTTTATGTGAGGATAGTATTCTGCAAATGAAGATATTTCTTCATTTGGGTTAATTGCTATACCACTATCTATATTATTAAATGTTAAATAATTAAATAGTTTTATTGGATTATTAGTAGTGCTTGGATGAATATAGATACATACTGGTTTTAATTTAAGTAATGTATCAAAATAATTTTCGGGATTATTAACCATTAGATGAACATCTAATGGTTTAGATATATTACTTAAATTAGGTAATGTATTTTTATTTTTTACATATAATCCATCCATTAAATCAGCATGTATTCCATCACAAGTAGAATTATCTATTTTTTTAATAGTTTCTTCTACACTTAATTTACTACTTATATAACTTACTACTACTTTCATTTATCTCCTTTAAAAATCTAATATAATTAATATATCTTGATGGAAGTATTTTACCCTTAGCTAAAGCTTCTTTTACTCCACAATTTTGTTCATTATTATGAGTACAATCCGGATACTCACAAGAATATTTAGAAAACTCTTTAAATGTTTTAATTAATTCATCTTTAGTCATATTTAAATCAAGAGCACTAAAACCTGGAGTATCTACAAAAAATATTTTATTTATTTCATATATTTCAGTATGTCTAGTTGTATGTACTCCCCTATTTAGAGCATCACTAATTGGTTTAGTTCCTATATTTAGAGTTTTATCTAACTTATTTAAAATACTAGATTTTCCTGCCCCAGTTTGACCTGTTAAAACAACTGTTTTTCCTTTTAAAATTCTTTTTAATTTCTTAAGTTTTGTATTAGGTATTACTAAAATATCTAATGCTTCATAATACTTAAAAGCAGGCATATATTCTTTTAATTCTTGTTTTTTCATCAAATCAAGTTTTGTCAATATTATAATTGGTTTTATATTATTAGCTAAAACCAAAGTAATTAATTTATCAAGTAAAGAATAAGATAAATCTGGTTTTTTAAGACTTGTTACTATTAATGCATAATCAATATTAGCAACAGTTGGTCTTGATAAGATATTTTTGCGAGGTAATATCTTATCAATTCTTAAGAGACTAGAATCAAATTCTACCATATCACCAACAACTGGGGAAAGTCCCTCATTTTTAAACTTTCCCCGAGCTGTACAAATATATTCTTCGTTATTAAAACTTACTGTATATTGATTAGATATCTGTTTTATTATTTTACCTTGCATAATAACCTCTAATTTCCATTGGTTGCAACAGTAATGGTTAGTCTAGCACCTTCTACAACTGTAGTTCCTGCAGCTCTACTTTGTCTAATTATTGTCCCCGGTTCATATTCAGTAGTTTCTTCATAATTAATTGTTAAATTAATTCCATAATCTTCAGCAAATTCTTCAACTTCTGCTACACTATATTCATCTTCTACAAAATTTGGATATTGATTAGTTAAATTTGGAATATATAAAGTTATTCTATCGCCTTCTGATAATCTTTCACCAGGTTCAACAGATTGATCGATAATTATACCTTCTTCATAATCGTTTGGATCTTCTCCTTCTTCCAAATCTCGTCTTTCAATTATAACTTGTAAATTTAAAGCTTCAAGTCTACCTTTTACTTCATTATAATTTTCTCCAGTATAATCTTCAATTTCTACTGTGATATCACCAAGCGATACATAAAGAATTATTTCCGTCCCTTCTTTTCTAATTGAACCAGCTGCAGGAGATGTTTTAGTAACATGGCCCTCAGGAATTGTCTCACTAGCTTCTTCTCTTTGTTCATCACTAACAATAAATCCAGCGTCCTGTAAGGTATTAATTGCTTCACTTACATTTAGTCCTGAAACATCAGGAACCTCTACACTTTCTTCTGTTGAACCGCTAGAAACATATATGGTTATTTCGGTGCCATTTTCACAAACAGTACCAGCCTGAAATGAAGTTCCAATTACTAAACCATTTTCTAAAATGTTTTCTTTTTCTACTATTTCTTTAATAACAAAACCGGAATTTTCTAAAATATTTTCTGCTTCATCTATAGTCATTCCTGATACATAAGGAGTGACTATATTGTTGTTAGTTTCATCATGTTTCATTATTATATAAGCAATTAAAATTGCTAAAATTGCTAATAACAAAATAATAATTCCAACCAATATTTTAATTTTATGAATATTTATCAATTCTTTTAATTTCATAGCTAATTACTCTAAACCTTCATTTGGAGTTTCTTCTTCTACTCCACCTGGTTCTGCCGCAACAGTTATAGTAAGTCTTGCTCCTTCAACAACTGTAGTTCCTGCAGCTCTACTTTGTCTAATTATAGTACCTGGTTCATATTCCGTAGTTTCTTCATAATTAATAGTTAAATTAATTCCATAATCTTCAGCAAATTCTTCTACTTCAGATACACTATACTCATCAACTACAAAATCCGGATATTGATTAGTTAAATTTGGAATATATAAAGTTATTCTATCACCTTCTGATAATCTTTCACCAGGTTCAACTGATTGATCAATAATTATACCTTCTTCATAATCGTTTGGATCTTCTCCTTCTTCCAAATCTCGTCTTTCAATTATAACTTGTAAATTTAAAGCTTCAAGTCTACCTTTTACTTCATTATAATTTTCTCCAGTATAATCTTCAATTTCTACTGTGATATCACCAAGCGATACATATAAAATTATTTCTGTTCCTTCTTTTCTAATTGAACCAGCGGCAGGGCTAGTTTTAGTAACATGGCCCTCAGGAATTGTCTCACTAGCTTCTTCTCTTTGTTCATCAGCTACAATAAAACCAGCATCCTGCAAGGCATTAATTGCCTCATTTACCGTATAACCGGAAACATCAGGAACTTCTTCTTGTCTTGATGAGGTAATATAAGGTATTAAAACAACTATTGTTGTAATAATTACCACTAAACCTACGAATATACTAGCAAGTATAATAATTAATTTGTTTTGAGAAACATTATCACTTTTATTTTTCTTAATCTTTTTAGCCACAGTTTCCTCACCATCCTTACTTTCTTCTATTTCTTTTTTCTTAACTTCTTTTTTTTGCGTTTCTTTAACTGTCTTAAGTAACTTAGTATCATCATAATCATGTTCCGGATACTTAAAGGTTATTTTAAGTTCATTCTTCCTTGAATCATCTAAACAAGTTTTTAAATCTTCATGCATTTCTCTAGCATCCGCATATCTATTTTTAGGATTCTTCGCTGTTGCTTTTAAAATAATGTTTTCAACACTCTGAGGTATTTCTGGATATTCATCTCTTATACTAGGCATTGGTTCTTTTAAATGCTTAAGTGCTATTTCAACAGCATTATCTCCTTTAAAAGGAAGTTTACCAGTTAAAAGTTCATACATCAAAATACCAATTGAATAAATATCACTTTGGAGTGTTGCACCTTTACCACTAGCTTGTTCTGGTGGCAGGTAATGTACACTTCCCATTACTGAATTAGTCTGGGTAAGTTGCGTTGCATTCATAGCAACTGCAATACCAAAATCTGTGATTTTCACAAGTCCATTATCTAGTATGAGAATATTTTGAGGTTTTATGTCTCTATGTATTATATAAGAATCATGAGCAACACTTAAGCCACTCGTAATTTGCAGTACTATATCAACAACTTCTGGAACAGTAAGTTTACCGCGTTTTTTGAGTAAATTCTTCAAATGTTTGCCTTCAACATATTCCATTACAATATAATACTCACCATTATCTTCACCAACATCATAAACTTCTACAATATTGGGATTTGTTAAACTACTTGCTGACAAGGCTTCTCTTTGAAAACGTCTTACAAACTTTTCATCAGTAGCAAGGTCCCCTCTTAGCACTTTAACTGCCACATTTCTATCTAAAATAGTGTCATATGCAAGATATACATTAGCCATCCCGCCTTCACCAATAGATTTAATTATTTGGTATCGATCACTAATTTTTTGCCCCTTCATTATCATGCAATATCAGTCCCTTCTCTAACTAAATAAGCAATTGATATATTATCTAAACCTCCCCTAGCATTACATTTTTTTATCAACTTAATTACTTTTTCTTCCACAGTAAGTTCATCTTCTAATAATACTTTTTCTATTTGTTCATCACTAAGCATTGAAGTAAGTCCATCACTACAAAGAAGTATTTCAGTTGATTCATTATCAACATCAAATATATCTGGTTCTGCTTTTTCAGCAGCTCCCAAAGCTTTCATAAGAACATTTTTCTTCGGATGATTTTTAGCTTCTTCTTCTGTTAAATTTCCAGCATCAACAAGCAAATTAACTAAAGTATGTGGCTTAGTAACCCGGTGTAACTTTCCATTTTTCATAACATATCCTGATGAATCCCCAATACTTGCAAAAATAAGAAACTCTTTTGTAATAATAGCTGCAACAACCGTTGTACCTAAACCTTTAGAATTTTCATGTTCTTCGCCATAATCAAGTATTTCTTTATTAATTTCCATAATATTATCATTAAGCCAATTGACCGCATCAATTTTAGTTCCAATTGAAGCACTCTCAGCAAATCTTTTTCCAAGGTGTGCTAAAGTTATGCTACTTGCAACTTCACCTTTTCGGTGTCCTCCCATACCATCAGCAACAACCATTAAATATTCATCATTCATGTTTTTAAGGATTGTAACACTATCTTCATTGTGTTCCCTTACCTTACCAGTATCTGTTAAATAAAAAGATTTCGTATTAATCACTCTCACTTCTTAGTTGTCCGCAGGCCGCTTTAATAGAGCCTCCAAACTCACGGCGTATTGTAACATTAATTTTCTTACTAACTAATATATTATAAAAGTTAGTAATTCTTTCCTTACTGCTCTTACTAAATCCAATATTTTTAGTTTCATTATAAGGAATCAAATTAACATAAACATTCATACCTTTTAATAACTTAGCTAATGAAATTGCATCGCTCTTTCTATCATTAACCATATTAAGCATAACATATTCTATAGTAACTCGTCTATTAGTTTTTGCAATATAATCCCTAATTGCCCCCATTAAAGTGTCCAAACTATACACTTTATTGACAGGCATAAGCATATTTCTCACTTCATCTGTTGCAGCGTGCAAAGATATTGCCAAATTAACTTGTAAATCTAAATTACTAAATTCATATATTTTAGGAACCAAACCACAAGTAGAAACTGTAATATGTCTTGAACCTATAGCAAGACCATGAGCATCATTAATAATACGAATAAACTTGAGTATATTATCATAATTATCAAATGGCTCACCAATTCCCATTAAAACTACACTATCTATTCTCTTGCCAATAAACTCTTCTATCAAAAGTATTTGTTCCACTATTTCATAAGCATCTAGATTTCTTACCTTTTTAAGTCTACCACTTTCACAAAAACGGCATCCCATATTACAACCAACTTGTGAAGAAACACAAACTGATAAACCATAATTATGTTCCATAAGAACCGCTTCTATTTTTTCACCATCTAGTAGTCGAAATAAAAACTTTTTAACATCTAGTCCTTCTAATACTTTTTCTATTTTAATAAAATCATTAGAAAAATCACTATTTATTCTATCAATAATACTTTTTTTAATATTAGAAAAATCATTAAAATCATATACTTTTTTTCGATACAACCAATCAAATACTTGAATAGCTTTATATTTCTTTTCTCCAATACCTATAAAATATTCTTCTAACATTTCTTTAGTATACCCAAATATATTATTCACTTAAAACTCCTAAATCACATGTATCTATCATATTAAAATCTAAATCATAAGTACCAATATCAGTTACAATATTAATATTAGTAATATTATCTAAATTAGTTGTAACTTCTACCCCATAACCATCTTTATCATAAGTAATAGTTCTAATACTTTCATTTTTTTCTACATTATATAAATATTCATTAAGATTATTAAACAAAATATTTAAATCTATAAAACTAGTATCTATTCCTTCATATAAATTAGTTACTTCAACATATTGATCTAATATTACTTGATAAGCATTTCCTTCATTCTTATAATATTTTATTACATTTTCACTAGTTTCCTTATATCCTAATTCTTCATTATTACATTTAATACCATTATAAATATAAGTTATACCATTATTTACTATATTATAACTATATTCATAATTACCATTAAGCAAACTAGTAATCATTTCACTAAATATCTTAAATTCATAAGTTTCTGTTGGTTCATTATTAACTTCATTATTATTTGTATCATCTAAGATATTATCATCAGCATTTTTCTCACTTACTAATACAAATACAATTAAAGCAATAATAAAAATCATCCAAGCTCCTAGTTTTATTAAAGCCTTACCTCTTTCCGTTTGCCAAAAATTATTATTTTCCATTAATTCACCTTCTTTCCTAAATACTTTTCTTTATCTATACCATTTAAGAAACTTTTAATATCCATAATATTTTTACCCATTGGTTTTACAACATTCAAATATATTATACCATCAATACAACTAATACCGATTTTTTCTTTATCAATTTCTACTATTTTACTTACTTCATTCACATTCTTTTTTACATACTTAGCACTAATTACTTTAATTTCTTTATCATCAATCATAATATTTGCTAAAGGGCTTGGATTAAATGCTCTAATTTTATTAATGATTGCCTTACCTTCAGTGTAAAAATCAATACGTTCATCTTCTCTTTTTATTTTTGGGGCAATACTATAATCATTACCTTGTTTTATTCTTTTACATGTTTTATTAAATATACTTTCTAGAGTATCCTCTAAAGTATCTCTTCCAAGTATTGCCAACTTTTCATGAATAGTTCCACCATTATCGCTATCTTCAATTGGCAATTTAGAAATACTTATTATATCACCAGTATCCATACCTTCATCCATATACATAATAGTTACTCCAGTTTCCCGATCTCCATTCATTATAGCATATTCAATCGGAGCACTACCCCGATATTTAGGTAATATTGATGCGTGAACATTTATTGAACCACACTTTGGCATATCAAGTATATCTACAGGTAAAATTTGTCCAAAAGCACAAGTTACAATTAAATCAATATCCAAATTTTTAAGTGGTTCATAATATTCTCTTATTTTACTAGGTTGAAACACTTCTATATTATGTTTAATAGCCACTTCTTTAACAGGACTAAACTTAATTTCTTTTTTTCTACCAACCATCTTATCAGGTTGAGTTACAACCATTATTACATTAGTTTTTTCTATTAACATCTCAAGTACAGGAACTGCAAATTCAGGTGTTCCCATAAATACAACATTTTTATCTTTCATCTCGTCACCTTTTCTTCTATATTATATCAAATTTTATAAAATATTAAAAGCAGATATAAATCTGCTAAAAAGTTTTATGCACTACACTATCCATCACTTCTAAATTTATTGGTTTTGGAATATATTCATTAAATCCCAAAGATAAATATTTTTCTCTTGAATCAACTCCAGCATCAGCTGTTAAAGCAACAACTGGAGTATTAAAGCCTTCAATACTTCTTAAATTATTTAATGCCTCTACCCCATCCATCTCTGGCATCATTATATCCATGAAAATTATATCATAAGTTTTATTATTAACTTGCTCCAAACATTTAATTCCACTATCTACTGTATCTACTATACATCCTAATTTTTCTAATATTTTTTTTGTAATTGTTAAATTAACTAAATTATCATCTACTACTAATATTTGCATTCTTTCTCTCCTTTTGTCTAATTAATATAGTTACTTTTGTTCCAACATTTACTCGAGAACTTATTATTATTCTTCCTCCGAGTAAATCAGTAAGTCTTTTGGCAATAGTTAAACCTAAACCCATACCATTTAAATTAGAATTTTTACATGTTCCTCTTTCAAACATTTCAAAAATATTTTCTAAATTTTCTTTCTTTATTCCTATACCCGTATCAGTAATGGTAATCTTCAATAAATTATCATTAAACTCTGCATTAAAACTAATACTGCCATTACTTGTATATTTAATAGCATTATCCATAATATGAGTAATAATCATTTTAATAATATTGATATCGCCATATAAAATATTATTAAAATTTATATTAACATTTAACTTTAAACCTTTATTAACTATTTTAGGTTTTAAAATAGTTAATAATTCTTTAATTTCTTTAGAAAAATCATAATATTTATTTTTTACACTAATTTTATTAGTTTCTATTTTTTTCATATCAATAATACTTTCAAACATACCAAGTAATACATTTGATGAATTAATTATTTCTCCAGCATAGTTTTTGGCCTCACTCAAAGTATCAGCATCCTTAATTAAAGAACCATATCCCACAATTGCATTCAGGGGAGTTCTTACTTCATGAGACATACTTGATAAAAAATCAAGTTTTACTTTACTAGACTTTTCCACTTGAAACTCTGCAAGTCTAAGTTTGTTAAGCATTTTTAAATCGGGATTTTCAATCGTAAAATACATGATTAAAGCAACAACAGTTGTAACATTCGCTTCAATACTTATATAGTGATCTATACTCTTTAAAATAAGCACTATTACAAATAATATTGTCAAAGTATAATTAAAGGTATATATTTTTTCTTATCCTTATTATCTTTATAATTAATTACACTTACAATAATCATTAAAAACAAATATAAGAATACTCCGATTAAAACCATTAGTAAAGAAGTTCCAGTTGTAGCAAAATACCCATTATTGTAAGTAATATTAATTGAAGTTACAAAGATTAAAAATATTAAAATAATATCTAAAACTACTATAACATGTTTAAATAGCTTTAATTGCATTAAATTACTCTCATATGCTAAATTAGAGAAATATAAAAATACTATTGAAGTCCATATTATCCACAATGAATAAAGTACTTTAAAAGCTATTTCAAAAATTAAATTAGTAGAACTACTAAAATAAAAATCAACCACAAGGGTTAATAAAAACGTAAATACCGCAATAACAAAAGTATATTTAAGTAATTTAGAATATAATTTTGTTTCACTATTTTTTACGTTTTTTGTACCAAAGTACATAATAATTAACAAGCTTGCTATAAAAAGTGAGCATATTGGAAAACTCAAGTTGGGATATTGGGGATACATTTTTATTACTCACTTCCTTATCCTCTTTTAGAGAGGGTAATATTAATTGTACATTATTTATTACCAGTAGTCAATTTAAAAATTTGAAAATTTTTTATATTTGACAAAAATTAGAAAAAATAAAAAAGTGTCTAAACACACTTTCAATTATTTAACGTATTTTTTCTTTTTTGATATAAATTCTCCTATTCGATTTTATTTTCTTAAATAAGTTTAGTTAAATAGATTGTTGGAATATCATTATCACTAACAACTTTTGTTGTTAAATAGCCATTTGTAAATAAATTTAAAATTCTGTTTTTATAATTCATAATATCTTTTTCCTTTCACGATTAAATGTGATACAATTTAATCGTGAAAGGAAATACTTTTTGATTTATTTTTTATTCATCACAATTTAGACAAATCTTATTTCCGTTTTTATCAACAATTAATTCACCACATTTAGGGCAAATATCTCCGGTTGGTTTATACCAAAGAGCATAATTACATTTTGGATAATTGTTACAGCCATAAAATATTTTACCCTTTTTAGTCTTTCTTTCAACAATCATGCCTTTGTCGCATTTTGGACATTTACATATTTCTTTAACTTCTTTTTGTTCTTTTTTAATATATTTACAAGTTGGATAATTACTGCAAGCAACAAACTGGCCATATTTACCCTTGCGTATTACTAAATTTCCTCCACATTCTGGACAAATTTCTCCAGTTGCAACTGGTGCTTTCTTTTCCATTTCTTTGAAAGCTTTTTCTACTAGTGGTTCAAACTTATCGTAAAACTCATGAAGTAGTTTAATATTATCCATTTTATCTTCCGCAATTTCATCTAGATCATGTTCCATTTCTGCCGTATATTTGACATTGACTATATCACTAAAGAATTCTTGTAATTTATCTGTAGTATCGATACCTATTTCAGTTGGTTCAAACTTTTTATCTTTAAGTATTACATAACCACGATCTTTAATTGTTGCAACAATTGTTGCATAGGTACTAGGTCTCCCAATACCTAAAGATTCCATTTCTTTAATTAAGCTACTTTCTGTATATCTTGGAGCAGGTTTAGTAAAGTGTTGTATTTTATCAATTTTATCAGCAACAATTACATCAGATTTATAGTTTTTAAAGTCTGGTAGTAAAACATCTTCACTATCTTCATATTCATGATATACTTTTAAATAACCATCAAAAACTAGTACACTACCAGTTGCTTTAAAAGTATAACCATTATTTTCTAAAATTACAGTTGTAGCTAAAGTCTTAGCATCTTTCATTAAAGAAGCTAGAGCACGAATATAGATAAGACGATATAATTTATATTCATCATTAGAAAGATAAGGTTTAACATTTTCTGGACTTCTTAAAATACTTGTTGGTCTAATACCTTCATGGGCATCTTGAACGTTTTCTGATCCTTTGCCTTTTTTTACATAACCAACATAATCATCACCATAAGTCTTTTTGATATATCCATAAGTCTCAGCAATAAATGAATCACTAATACGAACACTATCAGTACGCATGTAAGTAATAAGACCGACAGTTTCACTACCTAAATCGACACCTTCATATAGCTTTTGGGCAATTTTCATAGTTTTTGCTGGGGCAAAACCTAGTTTAGTTGATGCAAGTTGTTGCAAAGTTGAAGTTTTAAATACTTCTCTTGCCGCTTTATTCTTTTCTTTTTCTGTAACTGATTCTATTTTAAATGACTTAGATAAATTATTTAAAATTTCATCTGCAACTTCTTCACTCGGGATTTCAATATCTTTGCCATGATATTTTTCTAAAATTGCTTTAAATGATGAAAAGTCCGCTTCGATAGTCCAATATTCTTTTGGCACAAAAGCTCTAATTTCTCTTTCTCTATCAACAATTAATTTTAAAGCAACACTTTGCACACGGCCAGCCGACTTACCACCAGTTTTACTTTGCATGAGCTTTGATAATCTAAACCCAATAATTCTATCAAGTATTCTTCTAGTTTCCCCACTTCTAACTAGATTCATATCAATTTTACCAGGATTATTAATTGCATCAATTACAACATCCTTAGTAATTTCATGAAACACAACTCTCTTATATTTATCATCAGGTATTTTTACCTCATCATAAATATGCCAAGATATAGTTTCTCCCTCACGGTCTGGGTCGGTTGCCAGATATACCATATCAGCATTATTTACTTCCTTTTTAATATTAGCAACATCCTTAGTTTTACCCTTAATTATGACATAATTAGGTTTAAAATCATCTGATACATCAACCCCTAAACCAAATTTACCAGTTGTCGCTAAATCTCTAATATGTCCTTTACTAGATATTACCTTATAATCTCCACCTAAATATTTTTCAATAGTCTTACTCTTTGCTGGAGATTCCACAATAACTAAATTTTTCATCTATCCTCCTTGTACACTACTTTGTGTATCAACACTAGCATATGTTTCTTTTTCCGCTTCTTTCTCCTTCAACGCATTATCTAAATAAGTATAGTAATCATTTTGAATTATTAGACTACTTATTTGCATCTTATTGGTTATTCGCTCATTAATAGCTCTAATTTCATCAATAGTATAACTATCCTCAACATAATAAGTTATTTCACTCGTCGCGGCATTATAATACACTTTATCATTCTTCCAAGATCCATCTGCAAAAGCAACTATATTTAAGTATTCATCACTCAATACATCACTTCCCATATAAAGTCTCGGATCATAATCTAAATTAAATAAATTAGCAATTGTTGGTGGTAAATTAACATATGATGTATATTTATCAATTTTTTGTGCTTCTATTTCACTATTATAAATTACAAGTGGTGTCCTTTCTCTTTCATAATCATCTAAATTATAATCTAATACTTGATTAATAACATCGTCCTTTAAACCATAAGGATAATGATCTCCAAATAAGACAATAACTGTATCATCAAGTATTCCTGATGATTCTAATCTTTCAAGTAAAATACCTAAAGCATTATCTAAAGTTTTAAGTTTAGACATATATCTTCTTAAATCCATAGAATAATCTGTATCTTCAGTAATTGACAAATATTTATCACCTTCTACACTCGAAACATTATAAGGTTGATGGCTAGATACTGTAGTTAACCACAACATAAATGGTTCTGTTGTATCTTCTAAAGTAATATCCATCGCTACATCCATAAAATCCTCATCACTAGCCCAATTACGATATTCATTATAATAAGGAATTCCTAAATCCCCTACACCATAATATGCTCCACTACCCATATTGGCATGAATTATACTTCTATAATAATAAGCTTCTGTATAATCATGCATACTTGATGTTTTATAACCGGCATTATTAAACAAATTAAATATTGAAGTAAAATATTCATTTCTCCGATAAATATTTGCAGTACAATTATTTTGAATAGAATAAAGTCCTGTCATGGCACTAAATTCATTATTACCTGTTGCACAACTATTTCTTGGTGAATAATTATTAGTAAAAGCTAACCCTTCACTATATAGTTTATAAAAATTAGGATATAAATCAGGATTTATAAATATTTCATTTACAGATTCCATCATAATCATAATTAAATTTTTACCTTCAAAAAGACCTGTATATTCATTATAATCAGTAATTGTACTATTAATTAAATAATTACTTATCATATTTAGAGTTTCATCAGTTTCATTTTCTATTACATCATGCCATAATGTATCATCAAACTTTCTATCAACATCAAAACTTATATTATCATCAGTTGCATCAAAAATATATGCATCTGGAGGTTCAACATATAACGATTTAACATCTAAAAATCCAAAAGTTATTACTCCAAATTGATTTATTGCTAAAGATGGAATGCTCGAATACTTAAATAAATCTTCATTACTTACTGTTTGCAAATCATCTTGAAAAGCACTATTAACTAAAGTACCACGATATACTAAACCTAAAGCCACCAAAACTAAAATTGTAGATATTGTTCTAATACCTGGTTCATACTTAATATGTCTTTTTAATACAAATTTTTTATTTAACTTTAATTCCGTAAATTTATCTAAGAAAACATAATATAAAATTAATAAAATAAAAGGAATGAAAATCAAATAAAATTTTGGTAAGAATGAAAGTAAAAATTCTCTAACATAATCTGTAACTGCTCCAAGTTGACTTGATGAATTAACCGAAGCATAAACACCAATAAAATTATTAAATCCCATTTGAAAAAAAGCATATGCAGAATACACTAAAGATATTAATACCACAAAAAATTTACTATATTTTTTATTCATCCAAGATAAAATAAAACTAGTAATTAAAGCAATAAAATTAAGACCAATAAATATTCTCAAAAAAGCAATATTAAATACAGGAATATTACTAATAACACGGAATAATATTTCTAAAACGGTCATAAATACAAGTAAAATAAAATAATTCTTAATAAGATTATTGTTTAATAGTTTCTTCATGTTTCCTCTTTTCTATTATTTCTTTTACAGGTTTATAACTACACCTATAATTATCTAATATACCATATTTTTCTAAATTTTCAAGATGTTTTTTTGTAGGATATCCCTTATGATCTTTAAAACCATACATTGGATAGAGTTCATCTAACTCATACATCATTCTATCCCTAGTTACTTTAGCAACTACACTTGCTGCTGCAATAGATTCTGATAGGGCATCACCATGAATTATTGATTTATAATTAGGAATATCTAAAGGCATTGCATCAGTCAAAATAAAATCTGGTTTTACTTTTAAATCTTCGATTGCTTTTAACATTGCCAGTCTTGATGCTTCATAAATATTAATTTCATCAATTGTTTTAGCATCAACTATCCCAATGCCATAACTTATGGCATCATTAATAATTATATCATAAAATTTGCATCTTTTCTTCTCACTTAATTTTTTAGAATCAGTTAGCCCTTCCAAATAATAATTTTTAGGCAAAATTACTGCTGCAGCAACAACTGGACCCACTAAAGGTCCTCTTCCTACTTCATCAGTCCCTGCAATTAATTCATAACCTTCATTATATAACTTTTTTTCATACTCAAGTAAATCTACATCTTCCATTGATCAAACGTTACTCCTTTTATTTTACCACTAACAACATCATGATATATTCTTTCACTAACCCGTTCGTAATTAACTTCCCCCTGTTTATATGCTCCAATTTTTATAGCAATTCTCTCAAATACCACCAAAGGATCTTCATCCACTTCTATATTATACCGCTCTTTTAATTTTTCTGGATAATAATTTTTTAAAAACGATACTAAATATCCTCCTATATCATTTATATTTAAAACATCCATTTTAATCGATCCCGTTGCTGCCAAACTTAAAGCTTCTTCATTATCATCCAGTTTTGGCCATAAGATTCCCGGAGTATCCATTAATAAAAAACCACAATTAGTCTTAAGCCAATTAGTTTGTTTAGTTACTCCTGGTTTATTAGAAACTTGAGCTACTTTTTTCCCCGCTAGTTTATTAATTAAAGTTGATTTGCCAACATTAGGAATACCTATTACAGCAACTCTAATTTCTTTTTCTTTTAAACCTTGACCAAGTCTTTTATTCTGCAAACTTTTCATTTCTTTTTTTGTAATATCAACTAACTTTTTATAATCATTATTATTAGTCAAATCCATAGGAACAACAATAAATCCATGTTCCGTATATTGTTTAATCCATCTATTAGTTACCTCTTTATCACATAAATCCATTTTAGTCATTATTATAATATGAGGCTTATCCTTAATTAAATCATCAACATTCTTCATTTTTGATGATAGCGGCATTCTTGCATCAATAAGCTCATAAATACAATCAATCAATTTTATATTTTCTTTTAATTCTCTTTTAGTCCTTGCCATATGCCCAGGATACCAATTAATATTATTTTCATTCATAATTTTCGCCTTCTTTCTTATTATGTATATTTTACTTTCCTTATTTCTTGCTTTTTTTCTCTTTCCAGTTCTTTTAAACTCTTCTTAGGTGTAGGCATTTCTTCTGGCATCATGCCTCCGATATCAGCAATAGCTTGTCTTACCTTTTTACCAACTTCATAATGAACATTTTTAGCATTATTTTCACCTTGGACTTTATCTCTTAAAAGCTTTTGTTTTGTTTGATTTATTCTAAATAGATTTGCAATTAATTCATCTTCATTCATGTTATCCAAAATATCTTCTCTATAACGTAATTTTTTTCTTTTAAATATATCATTGGCAGTTTCCCCGTTATACAAGCCTTTATATCCAGCATTATGAAATTCAGCCATATTTTTTACACCAGCATTTGAGGCAACTTTTTGCAAAGTATAATTACCTTGTTTTGTTAATTTTCTTTGATAGAATCTTTTTTCGTCTTCTGTTAGTAAATCATATTCTTGTTCTGTTATTTCCTGTTTCCTAGTTTGAATAGCAAAATAAGATTGACCTAAAGCAACAACCTCTTTACTAGGGTCAGCATTTTGTACTATCAAATAACAAATATATCTTGATAACTTATAATCTTTAATAAATTCTTGTTTTCCCTTACCAGTTATTATTGGCTTGTTGAACTCAACAACCCAATCTTCATTACCATGAATACTGTTATTTGCAGACATTATTGCTTTATCAATTACTTTTTTAAAATTTCTCCATTCTTTATATTCCAATACTTTTTGTAATTCACGAGCATACCAAAATTCATTGCCATATTCATCAATATGTTTAATATTTTCAAAAGTTTTACTAGTATATTTATTAACAATTTCTTCCATTCTACCCTCCCTTATAATATTATTAATTTTATCACCGTCGGAATTTTCGACGGAAGTTTTATTGATTATCTCTTTCTATAAATCTTTAGTTATTATTTTCTAATTCCTTAAGTTCTATATTCATAATTTCTAAATAGTCTTTCTCAGCTCCAGTTAAATGTTTTTGCATATATTTATCATATTCGGCATGAGCTTTTTTCAAAGCCTCTTCATGTGAAACAATTTCCTTTATATGCAATATATCATTATGTGTCATCTTTAAAAAACTATCTAATTCATTAACCCAATCTTGCATAGTCATCGGCTTTCTCTTTAAAGCATTTATTTCCGCAATATCAAGATAAGCCGACACTAACCGGTTTAAAACTTGTAGTTCTTCGTATGTTAAATAATTTTTAGCAATCTCTGTTTCTTTTCTAGTAGGCATATCGCCTTTAAAGTTCGTAAGTCCTATGTTATCCTTACTACTATCAACTCTATTATAAACTATTTCAGCAGCATTGTTACTCGATACTGCATAATGCATTTTATTTTGAACAGTCTTAAAAAAATTAATTGTGATTTCTTTTTTCGGATTATAATCAATTGATGTGGCATATATATCTAATATCTTTCTCCAAAAAACTTTTTCACTTGATCTTATGTCTCTTATTTTATCTAGAAGTTCATCAAAGTATGGATCATTGCCATTATTTTTAAATCTTTCGACATTTAAATTATATCCTTTTACTAAATATTCTTTCAATTTTTCATTCGCCCAGATTCTAAACTTAGTTCCCTCACTAGATTTTACCCGAAAACCAATAGCAATTATCATATCTAGATTATAATAATTCGTTGGCTTGGTAGAAAATTCGGAATTTCCGAATTTTCTCATAGTATTTGTTTCCAATAATTCTTGTTCTAAATAAATATTTTTTATATGTTCATTAATTGTCGATTTAGCTTTATTATATAATTTACTTATTTGTTCTTGAGTAAGCCAAATATTTTCTTCTTCTAAAATAACCTCAACTTTAATATCATTACCCGATTCATATATTAAAATATTATTTTCTTTAGCATCTTCTTTTTTGTTTGTACTCACAAATTACACCTTCTTTCTTCTTATAAATTTAATTAACTTATATAATAACAACTTATTGCTATTGCATCTAAATTATAGAATTCTGTTTGATATCTTTTCTCATTTTCTGCAGTATGTGCAAAATTTGCACATACTGCAATTTCATCCGATTTTCCATTTATAAATATGTTTTTTACAACTGTTCTATCAGCATCAAATAATTTAACCATACTTTTTCGAAATAGTCGCAATGGTTCATCTTTATAAATGGCATCAATTATTCATTTTGATTCACTCATTTACTTCTTCTTTTGATAATTCATATAATTCTTTTTCATCTCGAATTATTTTAATTAACTCCTCTTTAGTAGGCAAATATGTTAAATATTTTGAGGCATACACATTTTTTACATCATCTCCTAAAGTCATCTCCACTACAGCATCATCTTTATCTGCACAAAGTAGTATTCCAATTGGTTCATTTTCTCCCTCAATCATTTGAGTCTTTTTATAATAATTTACATACATTTGCATTTGCCCAATATCTTGATGAGTTAGTTTTCCGATTTTTAAATCAATTATTACAAAACATTTTGCTAATCTATTATAAAATATCAAATCCGGATAATAATATTCAGTTCCTATTTTAATACGTTGCTGATTAGCCACAAACGAAAATCCCCTACCTAATTCTAGCAAAAATTCTGTTAAATGAGATAATAAAGCCGTTTCTAAATCTGTTTCTAAATAGTTTTTGTTTTCTTTTAACCCAACAAATTCAAATATATAAGGGGTTTTTAAAAGTTCTTCGGGTTGTTTTGCTATTAATCCTTTTTTAGAATCCTCAATAATTATTTTTTTATCAGGAGATATTAAATATCTGTCATACAATTTTGTATTAATTTGTCTATTTAGTTCTCTATATCCCCAATTAGATTTAATAGCTTCTTGCTCATAAAATTCTCTTTCCTCTTTTCTATCAATTCTAATTAATTCTTGAAAATGAGACCAAGATAATTCAGTCGGCACCGCCGACCATATTGGATAAAGCTCATAAAATTTACGCATTCTTCTAATACTAACTGATGAAAAACCACTACCAAATTCTTCACCTAATTTAATGGACAATGCATCTATTATTCTTTTTCCATAACTAGCTTTAGTACTATTATTAGATAATTCATAAGTAATTTTTCCAACATACCAATATACTTCCGTCATTGTTGTATCAATATGTTTAATCATTTTTTCTCTTGCTATTATTATCTTTTTTCGTATATCTTGATAAATATTTTCCACATCTAATAATTCAAATTCATTACTTTCTATTATATCATTTTTCTTTTCCTTCACAAATTACACCTTCTTTCTTCTTATAAATTTAATTATCTTAATTATCAGTAACCGAGGATTTCTCGACAACTGTAGCAGCTTCTTTATTTTTAAATCAATTACTTTCTATATTACTAGCATATTGCGGTAAATTTGACGGTATATCACAATCATTTGTTGGTATTCCTTTAGTATCAAGTATTTTCATTAATGCAACACTTAATGCTGCATTTTGCATTAACCTTTTACGCATTTCAATAATAGCATGAGGATTATTTACATCTATATCATCTATTTTTTGAATTCTTTTTCTAAACATTCTCCGCCATTCTTCAATGTTCCATTGACCATTATATTCTCCCCATAAATATTCTTCTAATTTCCTAGCAGCAATTATAACCTCCATGATTTGTTTTTCTTCATCTGTTAACATTTTCTTCTCCTTAATATTTTTTAGATGAGCACTTTCTATTATATCATCTATCATTTCATTTTGTCTTTATTTTTTTAAATATTTTTTAAGCTAGTGTAAAATAATACACTAGCTTAAATCCATTTCTAAAAATTATTGACTCTATTAAATTGTAAACTTATTTTTTAGTAAAAGATTTATCAACCCCACCTACAATATAACAAGCAAATTTTAATTAGTCAATAAATTTTCAAATTAATTATTCATAATGTTCTTGTAATTTACCGTTTTTCATACGGACATATTTAGATATTTGATTGCGATAACTAACCACAAATCCTTCAACATTTCTTTTTACTTTTGTAGTATATTTTTCATATAAACTATCTAAATGTTTTTTATCAGGTAATACTTTAAGTTCTGCAACTACTGGAACAATTCCAATAAATTTAGGTATTTCTTGGGACTCAAAAGGATATATAAAATCATCATGATTATAATTAAGATTATACAAATTAAAATCATCATCGACATTCGCCTTAGCAAACATATACCACCTTTTATCAAAGTCATCAATATTATATTTGATTTGTCCCATGCCTAGCCATTCACCACAAATAGCACTACCTTCATGTAATTCTAAAATTAGAGTCTCTTTATTATTGTTTATCCATTCATTTAAGCCTTTATAAAGAATATCTTTAGCATTATCTAATTCATCAACTGCTATTATATTTTTTCTTTGAGCAATATAAACTGTGCCATTTTTCTTAAAGATTACTAAATTACTACCATCTAATTTTTCTGTAACGCATACTGTTTCACCATTACATTTTACCCTTGCAGTTTTTGGGTAAATTTCTTTTTTTAACATTTAAATTTCCTCCTTCTTTAATATTTTATTTTGTAAATATCATAGCGTGATGTGTTGTTACTATGATTTAACTTTGTTTCCAAAGTTCTTCTCCTTTCTTTATATATTTCGCCCTAAACATAAATATAAAATAATAAACTAAAATCAAGGGAAGGCCTTAATATCTAATAAAATTATAACATCTAATTTATCCAAAGTAAAGAAAAAATTTGCTTTTAGCAAATTTAACTTTTTTTATCATTTAATGATTTAATTCTTAATA
Organism: uncultured Bacilli bacterium; assembly: GCA_944332705.1. Classification (GTDB taxonomy): domain Bacteria; phylum Bacillota_I; class Bacilli_A; order RF39; family UBA660; genus Onthocola_B. The sequence goes on along the minus strand of CALVKM010000003.1, from coordinate 6,229 downwards.
ATACATCTTCAGATGAATACCCATCATATTCTAAAGCTCTTTCTATCTCAGGAATATCAAATAAATCCCAGTATTTTAATTTTATATGATAAGTCGCTGGTCCAAGTGGAGTATTAATGCCCGCAATAAAAGAGTCATCAAACATAGGATCAGCTTCATTATCATAATGTTTTTTAGATTTCCAAGATATATCTGGATATGCATTACATAGAGCACTAAATAAAATTATTCTGTGTTCATATAATTCTTGAAAAGTATGATAACCATCACTTATATCTTTAGTAGAAATCCCCTCATTTTTTAATTCTTCGATTTCTTTATTTATATGATTTATTTTATCAGGCATTTTTAGACTCCTTATATTGTTCCAAATTTATTAAATGGCCATAATCTAAAAATAACTTTACCAATTATTTCATCTTCTTTTACTGGACCAAAATATCTTGAATCCTTACTTATTGGACGATTATCCCCTAAAATGAAGTATTCATCATCCCCTAAAGTGATTTCTTCATAATCACTAGTTTCCCCATAAGCATAATCTTCTTCTAGCTCCTCACCATTTACATAAACAGTGTTATCTTTTATACTCACAGTATCACCAGGCATACCAATAATTCTTTTAATAATTATTTCGCCTTCTTTTTCTTCATCTAATACTACAATATCCCCATAATCAATATTAGATAGTTTATATAAAAGAAGTATTTGACCATCCTCAAGGGTTTGATCCATACTAGCACCATCTACTCTAACTGGAGTAATAATAAATGTTCTTATTAAAATAACTGCAATAATTATTAATACATATGGAAGTATTTCTTTAATAATTTTCATATTTCACCCAATCAACCAAAATAAGGAAAGAATTAATTTCTTTCCTTAACTTTGTATTCTTTACGCATTCCCTTAATAAAGTTAAGTTTAGCTCTTCTAACTTTACCTTTTTTAACTACTGTAATCTTATCAATTGTTGGTGCATTAACTGGGAATATTCTGGATACTCCAACAGTACCGCTCTTTTTACGAACAGTAAATGTTTCAGAAATTCCTCCACCTCTTTTGGCAATTACTAAGCCTTCAAAAGATTGGATTCTTTCCTTTTTACCTTCTTTTACCCAAACATCAACTTTTACAGTATCCCCAACTCTAAATTCAGGAATATCTTTACGAATATGTTTTTCGTTAATCTTATCTACTAGATTAGCCATATACTACCTCCTCACTATTACCTATAATCTTATATTATATACAGCGGATTATATACTTTTTTGGGTCAAATTCATTATAGCACAAACTTTCTCAATATGCAATTATTTTAGTACTTTTTCAATAATATACCTTGGTCTAGCCTTAGTTTCATTATAAATTTTACCAACATATTCTCCAATTACTCCGATAGAAATCATTTGAAGACCTCCAATAAACCAAATAGAAATTGTCAAAAATGTCCAACCAACAACAGTATGTCCTAATATTTTTACCACTAAAGCATATAACATTATAAATATACTAACAATTAAAATAATTATACCAATAGCTAAAATTAGTCTTAAAGGTTTAACACTAAAAGAAGTAATTCCATCAGCTGCAAAAGCAAGCATTTTCTTTAGAGGATATTTACTTACCCCCGCTTCTCTTTTACCTCGCTCATAATACACAATACTACTTTTAAAACCTAAAAGTGGCACAATTCCCCTTAAAAACAAATTAACTTCTTTAAAATTTTCTAATTCATCTAATGTTCTTTTACTCATCAGTCTACAATCAGCATGATTATAAACAATTCTTACCCCTAAAAATTGCATCAACTTATAAAACATTTGCGCAGTATTTCTTTTAAAAAATGCATCTTTCTTTCTTGATGACCTGACACCATAAACTATCTCAATACCACTCTTATACTCATCAATCATTTTATCAATAACATTAATATCATCTTGCAAATCAGCATCCATTGATATTACAGCATCAGCATACTTTTTTGCTTCCATTAATCCTGCCAGTAAAGCAAATTGATGTCCTCGATTGCCACTCAGCTTAACACCAGTAAATAATTTATCTTTTTCATGTAGTGACTCAATAATACTCCAAGTTTTATCCTTACTTCCATCATCAACAAACATTACTTTACTTTCTTTACTTATTTTCTTATCCTTAATTAAACTATTCATCTTTTCTTTTAAAGACCTTGATGTAATATCTAATACTTCCTCTTCATTAAACGCTGGTATAACTAAATATAAAATCATTTTCCTACTCCTTTACTTTAAATAAATAACCATAATAATCTTTATTTTCAAACTGTTGTTTTCTTACTTTTAATAAATCATAATTAACAAATAATTCTTCTTCCCTTAATTTTAAATTTTCTTCATCTAACCAAGTATAATATACTATGAACATCGTTTCTTTATTTTTTATATATTTTTCAAATGAATCAACCATCTGTGGAAAATCCTCATAACTAATATTTTGTCTTTCAAAGAAATAAGTACTTGGATACAATCCCGCCAAAGTATAAACTCCACAATCAAGTTTCCCCATATTAACCATTGTAGCATTTTCTTCTTCATTTATAATACTAGCAAATTCATATTGAAACAAATCTTCTTTATTAATACTTAAATATTCTTTATAATTAGCATTATAATAACTATTAAATATCATTAAACATCCAACTAATATACTAATTGGTATATAAATTTTATTATTTAAGTTATCTATATATTTATCAAACAAATTAAAAACACTAAGTAATCCCAAACTAAGAACAAAAGTCAAAATAAATTTTGACTATCCTTGTATCACCACAAGGCATTTCTGCTTCATTGAGTCCTTTGGACTCTCCACAGACCAAATTCGGATGGTCGCCACCCTACTATTTTCATTTTATTTATACTAAACTTTGCATATATATTTTTAATCCTTCAAACATTATATTGATACTAGCATTGATATCACGATCATGTATATATCCACATTTAGGACATTCCCAACTCCTTACATTTAAATCTTTTAATTTTTTATTTTGATATTCACATACTGAACAAACTTGACTACTTGGATAATATCTATTTATTGTGATTAGTTTTTTGTTTTGCCAAAGACACTTATATTCCAAGACTCGTTTTATTTCTGCTAATGGGATATTCACTAAATGTTTGGCTATACTTTTTGTTTGATACATTGCTTTAATATCTAAATCTTCCATTACTATAATATCATTATCTTTAATAATTTTATTTGTTATATCATGGATTAAATGTTTACGGATATTTTTTAGTTTCATATATGCTCGTTTTATTTTTAATTTTATTTTTTCTCTATTTTTACTTCCTTTTTGGCTTCTAGCAAGAGCCTTTTGTAATCCCTTTATTCTTTTATTAATATTTGTGCATTCTAAATTATTTTCTATCTTTTCATTATGACTAGTTATTATTAAATCTTTTATTCCTAAATCTAATCCTACAATACTTCTAGGTTGAAATGGGTGCTCTATTAGTGGTTCTTCTACTAATACACTTACATAGTATTTTAATCCTTCTCTTCTTATAACTGCACTTTTTATATTGCCAACAAAGACTTCTTTTTTTCTATAACCTCTGATAGGTACTTCTTTTAACTTTGGTAATGTAATCGTTCTATTTTTTAAATCTATTTTTATACTTTCGTAGTTTTTATTTTTATAAGTATTTTTAATATTATTGGTTTTATAACTATTGCCAGTATCTTTATTTTTAAATTTAGGAAATCCACTATTTTGACTAAAATATCTATGATATGCATTTTCCAAATAAAATACAGGATTTCTTAAACTGCAACTATCTACTTCTTTTAACCATGGATAATCTTTACATAATTCTGGTATTTCCTTTATTTGTTCATAACAAGTTTTTGAAATACCAGTTTTTTTATATTCATTTATTCGTTCTTCTAAAAAATGATTATATATAAATCTAGAACAACCAATGGTTTGATTAATTAACTTTTTTTGTTCATCACTCGGATATAATCTAAATTGATAACCTTTTAAAATAGTAGTCATACCAAATTTCCTCCTTGTAAATCAATTATACCAAACAGTAGTTTGGGTGTCAATGGTTTTATTTAAAAAAGTATGACTTTCCTATTGTATAAAAAAAGCATTAGCATCTACCCAATCATTAAAAGGGTACAAAAAAGAATTCTTGCTTGCTAACAAAAGCATAACAAAAGATATTAAAAATGTATAAAGAGCAATTAATATGTGTTTTTTGCTAAATATTTTTTTCATAAATATCCCTAATCAATATTATAGCAAAAATAACTGATATTACAACTAATGGAATAATAAACTACTTGCTTTTCTTCAAAATATCTCTAGCAGCTATAATACCCGTTGCAGCAGCAGTCACAATATTGCCGGCTTTACCTGCTCCATCACCAACAAAATAAATTGCATCATCTTTAACTTTCATAAAATTATCGGTTTCTATTTCATTAGAAAAAAACTTTATTTCTGGTCCATATAGTAATGTTTCATCATTATTAACACCTGGTATTATTTTATCAAGCACTTCTAAACCTTCTAAAATATTCGTAATAATACGGTGCGGCATAACTAAAGCAAGATCCCCTGCTACAACATCTTTTAGAGTTGGTTCAATAAAACCTTTTTTGATTCTTGCTTCAGTACTTCTTCTTCCTCTTCTTAAGTCTTTCAATGTTTGAACTATTGGTTTACCACCACCTAGGGTATTAGCAATTTTGGCAATAGATTCGCCATATTCTCTAGTATTAGTAACTGGTTCAGTTAAATTAACTTTAGAAATAAAAGCAAAATTAGAGTTATTACTTTTTTTGGATTTCAAGGCATGACCATTAACACAAATATAACCATAATAATTTTCTTTGGTAACATATCCACCAGGATTAGTACAAAATGTTCTAATTTCATCATCATAAGTTTTAGTTTTAATAAATATACTTGGGTCATATATAGTACTGGTAATTGAATCTAATATTTCTTTTCTTACCTCTACTCTAACTCCAATTTTAATACTTTGCGAAACATAGACAAGTTTATGTTTATCAGCAAGTTCTTGAACCCATTTAGCCCCAGTCCTGCCTGGAGCAATAATAATATTTTTAGTTTTTATGTCACGCTCTTTATTTTTAAGTTTAGTATGAACAATATAGTGATCACTTTCTTTTTCATAGTCTAAGGTCTCACAACATTCTAAAATTTCTACTCCATTAACCCTTAAATATTCAGTAAAATCGGCAATATATTTAGGTAAGTTATCACTACCTAAATGTTTTTGCTTAATAACAAGTAAGTTAGCTCCACACTTAGCAACCCTTTCTTTAATCTTTAGTGCTTCATCCATATTGCTTGGAAAAGTTTCGCTATCCATACCAAATTTATTAAATATAGTTTCCGTATAATCAATTAATTCTTCAGCTTCACTAATACTCATATATTTATATAAATTACTTTTACCAAGTTTAGGAATAAAATTAAGTTTACCATCACTAAATGTTCCTGCACCACCGAAACCCGCCATGATATTACATGGGTTACAATTGACACAGGGAATTTTTTGTTCATTCATTGGACAATGCCTATTACTTGCCAAAAACCCTTTATCTAGTAAAGTTACTTTTAAATTCGCACTTTTACTTATTAGCTCAAAAGCCGCAAATAAACCAGCTGGTCCAGCTCCTATTATTACTACATCTTGCATACTTCATACTCCTTTAATTTATTCAATTCTTTTTAAATAATAAACAATCCCTAAATATTAGGGATCGATTTCTTTTTTAGTTCCCTACTATGGCAAGGGTATTCCGACTTTTTTATGTAATTACAACAATATTTTGCATTAATATTATATTGCAATTTACACTCATTGACAACATCTTTTGTTATTTTTAATAAATATCAAAATTGTTTCAAAATAATACTACATTCCTTTTTTAATCCCTAATTTTTAAAGAAATATAACTTACATATCCATTATACAAAACTATCTATTAAATAATCAATATACTTTACAGTAATTTGACAATAAATTTTAGTTTTACTCTTGACAAAATCCATAAATTCATAAATTTATAGACAAACTAAAATTCCTTTGTTATACTTTAGCTAGGTGGTAACTATGAAAAAAACTTTAACTTTAATATTTTTATTTATATTTTTTATTACAGGATGCTCTGATACATCTAATGTTAAAAAAGATGA
>CALVKM010000002.1 GCA_944332705.1 uncultured Bacilli bacterium | reverse complement strand
TATTCGATATCTTTTAGTACTGTTACTCGGAATAATACTGTAATTTTCTTGTAAGAATTTTCTAATACTAATTTTGTAATCTTCACAAAATTCAATAACTTCTGGTTTTATCATAAGCATTCCCCCATTACATTATAACACTAAATCAAATTTATTTTAATAAAAAATTAATAATATCTTTATAAATAAAATTATGGTATCCTTCAAATAATATCTTATGAAATAAGTTAGGATATTCTAGTCCTGTAATATTTGTATATCCTACACTTTTTAATATATTAATTAAATTTTGCGTATTTTCTCTACCTGACTGAATATCTTTAGCCCCATAACACATAAATATTGGTAAACTTAAATTGTTTTTTAAGTAAGCTTTTTTATTACCCAATTCTTTATTTAAATTAACCAAATTAAATATAGCCCCATTGGTATAATAAAAGTTACAAAGCTCATCATTTTTAAATACTTCTCTCGCACTTAAGTCTTTAATAGTATCTTCTAAGCGGTCAAGACCAATTTGTTTTTGCATTGATGAATTAGTTTTTTTAGGACCTTCTACCTTTAATGTTAAATTAATAATAAATGGATTAGGTCTACCTATTTTAAAGGGACTACATAAAACTAATTTGTTTATCGTAGCATCATATTTTTGTAAATATACTTGAGCAATTTCTGCTCCAAGTGAATCCCCCAATAAATATATTGGTAAATTAGGATATCTCGCTTTTATATAATCATTGATAACTTTTTCATCTTCTATAAGTTTATGATAATCATCAATATAGCCAAGAGGATAAGTGCCACTCACACTTTTACCATGACCACGAGTATCGCTTATAACTACATTAAACCCATTTTTATTAAGTTCCGAGATAAAATCATAATATCTTTCTTTATGTTCTCTTAGACCAATAATTATTTTAACTACGGCTTTAGGAGCAGGTATTTCAAATAAATTAAGGGATAAATATAATAAATCACTAGATTTTAAACTAACTTCAAGCATTATCTTCACCATACCATATCTTATTTATTTTTAAACTGGTACTCTCTGGCATTGGATTTGGTAATTCAAAATTAACAAGTAATGGCATTTTAAACCCATTACCAAAACAAAAAGCTGTACCAGGATTTAAAGACTTTATTTGTTCAATAGTTGAATCAGCAACATTAATACTCATATTACGAACTATTTCTAAATCACGAGGATAAAATAATTTAAACACAATAAAATTTGCACATTGCGATAAAGCAGTTGTTGATAATTCACTAGGTCTTTGCGTAATAAATGTTAAAAGAGTTCCATATTTTCTACCCTCTTTAGTAATTCTATCAAATATATTATAACCAATAATATCAATATCTGAATCATTTTGCACATAACGATGAGCTTCTTCTAAAATTATATTAACTGAAAAAGTTCCTCTATTTAAAAGATTGGTTGTATAATTAAATAATAATTTAGAATAAAGTTTAGTAACTATTTTAGCAAAACGATCATCTAAATAACTAAGATCTATTGTAATAAGTTGCGTATTATTAAATAGAGATTTAATAAATTCTTCTTTACTAATATAATCTTTAACATCAAATATTGCTCTTTCATTACTATTAATAATATTTTGTAATCTATTTTTTAAAATATTATTTTGTTTATAAGATAAATCATTATTAATAGTTCCTTCACTAATAAGAGCAAATTCTAGGGCATAGTATAAATCATTTAAACTATAGGCAATAAATTCATCAAAAAATATGGTTTCTAAATCGACTTTATTAAATTGTTGTAAAAACTTAGTTACTTCTAAAATAGCATTTATTTTACCTTGTTCATCAATATTTAAACATTGTCTTAAAGTTCTATCATAACCCGGTTGGTGGATTATAGAATCTAGATTTAAGGTTTCCGTATTATAGTGGGATAATACAGCAATTATTTGATCACGCATTTGACTAGACTGTTTGCCACTAGTTAGTATGTCAAGTAAGCAAGCAGCAATAATATCATTTTTATATTCCTTCATTTTTGGATCATCACTTAAAAATATTCGCACTAATTTTAAAGTTTTCTCTAACACGGGTATTTGATCAGCAGTTGTTGCTCCAAGTAAAATAGCCAAATCATCGGCATCTAAAAAATATGCGGGAATTGTTAACATCGATTCAAAAGAATCAGTAATTCTTGTTGTAAGACAAGTATTTTTAAGTCCAATTTCATTCATTTGCAAAAAAGTCTTCCGATATTCTCCATAAGCATCAAACAAAACTATATGACAGTTAATAGGTTTATTTGGGCTATTAAATAAATTTTGTAAAATTCGGGCTACGCCACAAGATTTACCAGAACCGGTATTTCCAATGATAGCACTGTGATTAGCAAAAAAATCATTTAATGCTACTGAAACATTATAATTTTTATATATAGCAGATTTTCCCAATAATAATCTATTTTTATCAATTGTATTCTTACCAATTATTAGTTCTAATTCTGAAGCATTAATAATTCTAATATTAGATGTTCCACTAGGCTTTTGAATAGTTCCAGAAATAAATGTATTATTTTTAATTTCACCAACAAGTAGTACTTTAGCAATTTCTTTATCAATATAAATAAGTTCACCAACAACTAATCTACTAACATCTTCAAATACTAAATGACAATTCATAATACTAGATAATGCTTTACCACTAGTATTCTCAATTGTTATTTCATTATTATCAATCTTCAGTATTTTTCCAAACATAATATCACACTCTTATCTTACATTAAGTATAACACACCCCTAAAATAAAATAAATAATATTTATTCATCTTTAAACAATTTAGTTATAATTGGTTTTAACAACTCTAAAACTATAAAGGCAATTAAATTAACTAGTATTACAAATATGAATTGAGAGATATTTATAATTTCTAAACCGAATAATTTGCCGGCGGGTGTAAAGAATACTATAATTTGAATTACAAATAATACTAATATTCCTAAATTTAGGTACTTATTAGAAAAAATACCTTTTTCTATTATTGGTCTTTTTAAACTACGACAATTATAAGCAAAAACAAATTCATTTAACACAATACTAAATAGAGCCATTGTTTGAGCAATACCCTCTCCCATATTTTCAAATAAGAAATATACTAAAATACTAATACCTGCTTCTAAAATGACTGAAATTATCAAGAATGCCATAAAAAACGGTGTAAATATTCTTTTATTTAACCCATGTGGCTTTTCCTTCATAATATTTTTGGTTGGTCCTTCAAAAGCAAGAGCAATTGATGGAATAGTATCAGCTACCAAATCGATATATAATACATGAATAGCACTAATTATATTACTCCCCATAAACATACCTAGTAAAATAATTACAATTTCTGTAAAGTTACTTGATAAATTATATAACACATTAGTTATAACATTATCATATATTCTTCTACCATTTTCAATTGCAGTAGTAATTGTATTATAAGAATCATCGAGCAAAATAATATCTGCTACATTTTTAGTAACATCTGTGCCACTTTTGCCCATGCCAATTCCCACATTAGCTAATTTCATTGCAGGTGCATCATTTACCCCATCACCAGTCATTGCAACAACCTTTTTACGTCTTTGCAAAGTTTTAACAATTTGCAGTTTATTCTCAGGACTAACTCTAGCAAATACCGAATATTTACTAATACATTCAGCTAGTTCTGATTTTTTCATATTTTTAAGAGCAGTTGCATTAATTCCTTCATCATCACTAGCAATTATTCCAACTTCTTTTCCTATAGCAAGAGCAGTTTCTAGGTTATCCCCAGTAAGCATTATTGGTCTAATACCTGCTTCCCTACAAGTTTTAATAGCTTCTTTAACATTTTTCCTTGCAGGGTCTTTAAGTCCAACTAATCCTACTAGAATTAAATCATTTTCTTCTTTAAAATAATCTTCTTCTTTTGTATGTTTTTCTTTAATCTCTTTATAAGCAAAAGCAAGTACTTTTAATGCTTCATGCGAATACTCTTTTTCAATATCTAAATAATTATTTTTTACTTCTTTAGTTAGTTTTGTTTTTTTACCATCTATTAAAACATATTTACATCTTTTAATTAAATTTTCCAAACTTCCCTTAGTATAAATATAATATTTTTTATCATCTTCATAAATTACACTCATTAATTTTCGATTAGAATCAAATGGTAGTTCAAGTTTTTCTTTTTTACTTTTTCTTAAATTTTCAACATTTATTTTTTCTTTTAATAAATAATTAGCTAAAGCAACTTCAACACTATCCCCAAAAAATTCTTTATCATCGAGTACCGCATTATTACACAATGACATAATATCAATTAATTCTGGATAATTTTTAATATCTCTTAGGTTAATGATATTATTATTTGTATATATTTTAATAACTTCCATTTTATTTGTAGTAAGCGTTCCTGTTTTATCAGTACAAATTACTTCTGTAGCTCCAAGAGTTTCAATAGCTGCTAAATTTCTTACAATGGATTTCTTCTTAGCCATTTCACTTACCCCGATAGATAATGTAGCAGTTATAGCAATTGGTAAACATTCTGGAACGCTTGCAACAATCATCGAAATACAAAGCATAAAAACATTTAGTAAGGTATAATCCATAATAATACCATAACACATAACAAATGCCACTAAAAAGGCTGCAATACCAGAGATGAATGTCGATATTTTCTTAATTTTTACTTGTAATGGGGTAATTGGTTCAACTGAAGTATCAATACTAGCAGCAATTTTACCAAGCTCCGTATCCATACCAATATCAACAACTATCGCTTCAATCTTACCTGCTGTAACAACTGTTCCAGAATAAATCATATTTTTGCATTCTGAAATAGTTAAATCCCCCTTTAATACTTCATCAAGCTTATCAACATTTAAGCTTTCTCCAGTTAATATTGCCTCATCACATTTAGCAAAATGACTCTCAATAATTCTAGCATCAGCAGGAACTTTATCCCCTGCTTCCAAAATTATATAGTCGCCTTCAACTAAATCTTCAGAATTAATTTCTTCAAACTCTCCATCTCTTTTAACAGTTGTATGTTCTGATGAATAATTTTTTAACTTCTCAATCGCATCTTCGGCTTTCGATTCTTGAAAATAACCCATTAAACAATTAACCAAAGTTGTACCTAATATTACAATTGGTTCTAAAAAATCTCCATCAGTAAATATCGCATAGAACAAAGACATTAAACCTACAACTAATAATAGAATAATCATTACATTTTTAAATTGTTTTAAAAATATACTTAACTTACTCTTTTTGTTTTTTTCAATTAAAACATTTTTACCAAGTATACTTTGTCTTCTTCTAACTTCTTTACTACTTAATCCATCTATACTTGTTTTATATTCTTTTAATACTTCTTCTTTAGTTTTTAAATAAGCATCATTCACTAGTATCACCACTACTATTATATAACAATATTAAACTAAAAACAAAAAATTTAAGAATAATCTTAAATTTTTGACACTATTTTTTCTTTTTATTTTTCTTCTTCTTTTTATTATTTATATTATCATAAACTATTGGTTGATTTTTAGTCTTATCCTCTTCAATTACTTGTTCTTTTTTCTTATCTTCCTTAATTACTTTTATTTCTTTCTTATCTGCTAACTTCTCTTTATTTTTATTTTTATGTTTCTTTTTACCCTTTAAAGCACATATTAATATGATAAACATTAAAACAAATAGACCAATAAAACCAAATATAATATAAGTATATAAATTAATTTTTTCATTTAAAGTATTAATCATCTCATCATCATATTTTATAGCTGTTTGATCAATCTTATCATATTTAAAGAATCCTTCTTCACCAGTTTCTACATTAATACCATAAATAATAGCAAATCTAGAGTCATCACTAACATAAAAAGATTTAACTGGTGTATCATTAATCGTTATTGTTCCACTTTTATAGCCATCTAGAACTTTATCAGTATTAATGGGATATATAGTTAAATTACTCAACTTAAGTTCATTATAAATCTCATAGGTATTATCTTCTTCATTATATATATAAAGAGCAATATTACCTTCTTCATCTTTAAGACCTACTAAAGTAAAACCGGTAAGTTCACTAGTATATGCGGGTATTTCAAAATCATTAATATTTACTGTTGTCTCTTGATAAGCATTGGGAACTGGCAAATACTCTTTTATTTTTACAACTGTAAGATTATCATCACCAATTGTTACATTTATAGGATTGGCATCCTTAACTTCAACTGTTAAAGTATATGTTTTTTCACTACCATTTTCAGCTCTTACAACAATTTGAAAAGTATTAGTACCTTGAGTTACTGTTTGTGTGCCTATTCCAGTTACACTAGCAGATTTATCATTTTCTTCGGCATTAATAATAATTTCTGTAGTGTTTTCTGGTACAACTACACTGTATTCTGTTACATCTTTAGAAAATTCCGGAGTTATTTCAAAGCCTTCAACTGATAAACTTTTTAAATTATTATCTTTAGAATATGATGCTTCTAGTTCCTCTTGCGTAATAATTTTAACTGTTTTACTTGATGCCGTTAAATCAATTGAACTTAAATCATCATATGCATATGCAGAATAACTATTTATTGAAACTTTTGTACTACCGCTTTTAAGAGCTTTAAATGTAAAAGTATAAGTTTTTGTTTTAACTCCTGTAGCTGAAGAATTAACCATTCCTGTTCCTCCAGCTTCACTATTAGTACTAGTTAGTTGTAAATAATCATCGTCATAACTTAAATTCATTTGCCAACTTCCTATAGATGTAGAACTAGATAGGGTTACTGTAAGAGTTATTTTATTTCCTACAACTACTTGACTAGAACCAGTAACTTTAACTGTTCCACTTGCTGCATTTACACTTAAAGGAACTATTATTAAAGCAAGTAATGTAATTAATAAATATTTTAATTTCATTTTTCCTCCTTTTTATTGAACTATTGTATATGTACCTAAAATACTTTTTTGAACTTGTAATAAATCTAAAGCATTTATTACCCCATCACCAGAAGTATCACCCGCCAGATTATATGCTCCACTCAAACTATATGTTCCTAAAATATTTTTTTGAACTTGTAATAAATCTAGAGCATTAACTAATCCATCACCAGATGTATCCCCCTTTACAACTACATTTAATGTTTCACTACCACTTGAATTACTTATAGTTACTTTATAACCAGTAGCAATAACACCACTGTTTATAGCCAATCCAGATGCATTATAAATTGTTACTGTATTTGAGCCACTAACTGATTCAATTGTTGATTTAATGCTTGTTACATTACTACCAATTTGAATACCTGAAATATAACCACTTTGATATTTATAACCGCTTGATGTTACAATCGTACTAATTGGAAGAGTACTTGGATTATTCTCTTCTCCAGGATCTACTGCTCCTCCAGGAGTATTAATAATTGTAGCACTCATATTATTATAAACAGGTATATAAAAGATAAAGCTTGATTCAAGTATTCCTAAATTGCTATATGTTTTATAAGTTGTTGCTGATTCACTAGATGGCGCAGCTACATTAGTCATATATTGATGAGTTGCCACTTTTGACCAATCACTTTGATTAACATTAAACTTTTGTAAATAACCTGTATTTTGATTATTAGCTATATAATTATTAGCAATTTGGGTTAATCCTCCTTGAATTGCTGAACTAACACTATTCCAATTTTGTCTTGATGCATAACTAAGACCACAATAGGCAGTACCATAAGATTGCACACATGAATCACTTACCCCAAAATTATAAAAATTATAATAACCTTTATAAGCACTAGCATTACCTGTAAGTTCAATAAACTTTTGACCATATGTAGTATTAGCATCAGCTGTATAATTACCACTATACAAACTATATAAAGATTCTCCACTACCCAACTCTTGTAATATCCGAGCTGCCGTAAATATTGGGGAAACATTTAAAGAAGCTCCACTTTCCACAATTAAATTAGCAATGTTAGTTCCTTGATTTAAATGATAATTATAAAATGCAGCACCATTAATTATACTTGTTACAGCATTATTATAAATACTCGAAAAATTATTATCATAATTTAATGCCTCAAATTGAAATATAAAACGATCAGACAAAAAATTACGTGGGTCCATATAATAAGCAAGACCAGTTTGAGTAATTCCTACATACCCACTGTCATATGCGGTACATGTTGAATCAATAAAACCACTATTTTCATTACTACCATAAATTAAATTCCAACCACAAGGGCTTTCCTTCTCAATAATGCTACTCCAATCATAATTTATTTTTAAAGGAACAAATTGCCAATTAGGATGTCTTTCTTTTAAAGCACATAAACCTCCCCAATAACTTGAGGGAAAACCTAAATTACTCATTTCTATTTCACAAGTGGTACTTGGTGTAACATCATCAGTACTATGGCTATAAATTACATCAACATGATCCCCACATACATAGCCGGTGGCAGTACCATTATAATAAACTTGATACCAATCGCTATTACAACCATTATGATTATTTGCATCTTGATAAGTTTTGTCTTCAACTAAATTATAATAAGCCCCTAACTTTTCTCTTTTATCTAATATTTCATATTGTGTTCCGGGTCCAGTTCTTACATTACAAGACTCATTTATATAAGCACGAGCAGTTGTAGCTGCATTTGTATCAGCTAAAAATATAAACATAACTAAAAATCCAAATAATATATATTCAACTTTTTTCATGCTATTCTCCTTATATTAGATTCATAATAATTATATCATTTTCGACTAATTTCGACAAATTTTTACAAAAAAAATTGTAAAACATATGTAAATATCTATTATTTTTGAGTATTTTATAATATAATAAGTTTGAAGTGGTGGTTTTTGTATGAAACATTTTGATAAAATAGATATTATTTTTATTGTTTTAATATCCATTTATTTAATTACTCTTTTTGTAGGTGTTTTATGGATTATATTAGATAAATTAGAAAAAAAATATTGGTTACCAAAGAAAACTGTACCAATAGTTGAAAAGAAAACATCTGTTCAAAAGACAGCAATTAATAATAAACCAATTTCTAAAAAAACAAATACAACATCTTCTAAGAAGACAACAACTACCCAAGCTAAAAATACTGCCAGTAAATCAACAAAAAAAACTACAACTAATACTAACAAAGCTAAAACTAAGACTACTACAGTTAAAAAGCCGCCTAATAATTCTAAAAGAAATACTGGTTATGTATCTCCAACCAAGAGAAAGAAAACTAATAATCGTAAGAAAAAGAAAGCATCTAAAAAATGATGCTTTCTTTTAATTTAACATATCTTCTAGTATTTCATCTATTATTTCAGAATTTTCTTCTCCTCCTGATGAATCTTCTTCATTAGTTGTATTATCATCACTTCCACTATTTGAAGAATTATCATCACTCGGCTCTTCACTTATTTGTTCCCTACTATTTACAACATAAAAAGTTATATCTGTAATATTACCAAGGAATGTTGAAATAGGGACACTTTGATCTCCAATTAGTCCAACATTAACACTACTATTATAATGATTACTATCAGGATCTACATATTCAATATTACACATTATTCCGTGCTCACTGCAGTATTCTTCTGCATCAAGCACAGTTCTACCAATAAAACTTGGTAAAACCTCACTTGATTTTTCGCTTCTTAATCCTTTTCCAGGACTGTATGCTTCATAGGTTTTATTTACTGAGAAACTAAATGTTTTTATTTCTTCTTCCTCTTCCTGTCCTAAAGTTACTTTTAGAGCATGTCTAATATCTTCAAGTGAATCTTCAAAGTATCCTTGAGCAGAAGTAGTATTTCCCATACTTGGAACATAAACCGGCAAACTATATGTTTCTAAATAAGCTTTATTAATGCTAAGCATATCTTCACCATTTAAAACATTAGCTACCATACTTTTAATAACACTATACCCCGACAAGATAGTATTGATATCCATATTTGTAGCAATATTATTACTTACAGCATTTAAAATATCTTGTAAATTAGCAACACTACTAAATCCTAAAGCCTTATTAGCAATTGCTTCAACTACTTGTTGTTGATGTCTGATTCTATCTAAATCACTTCCAATATATAAATGCCTATTTCTAGCATAAGCTAGTGCTTGTTCTCCGTTTAGCTTTTGCCATCCTGGTTCAACACATACTAAATTGTCTCCGAATAGTCTATCAGAATTTTGTTCACACATCATGCCATCATATTTATCAGAATTATATGTTGGAGCTTCAACATCAACTTCAATTCCTCCGATAGCATCAACTAACTCAACTACACCTTTAAAATTAATCTTAACATAATAATCTATATCAACATCTAAAAAGGTACTAACAGTATCTATAACACAACTTGTCCCATAGGCGGCAGCTGAATTAATTTTGGCATACTGGTCATTGCGACAGGCAATTGGTACAAAAGTATCCCTTGGAATACTAACCATTGTTGTTTGTAGCGTATCAGGATTAAAAGTAATAATCATTAAAGTATCCCCATTAAATGCGGCATTAGCATTTAAACCATAATCTTCTGAATCAACTCCTAAAAGTAAGAATGTAAGTGGTTCTTCAAAAGTCTTATTACTTGACAAAACCAAATCTTGATTTTCTCGCTCTTCACTATATTTATATAAAACTTTAGTATCATTTGCTATATTTTGATAATCTTCCTCTTCATTAAATAGTGTTACATAATTACTTGGAACAAATATAGCATCAATATCCCCATTATATAAATCTTTAAGCATTGTATAATAATCACTGTATTCAGTAATACTATTTACAAGTTTTTCTTCACTGTATAATTTATGTGCTAAAATATTACCTTCTATTTCATTTGTATCACTAATCATACCTATAACAGAATCATTATTAAATTCAGTATCTTTTAAAGATATTAACAAACTAGTATATACTAAATTTTCATTATCAGTCATGTTATTTAAATTATTATAAATCATATTTATATAATAAGATCCTACAATAAATATAACAATAAATATAAATGATATTATCGATGTAATAACTACTCCCTTATATTTTCTTCTAAGTAGATTTAGTAAATTAATAAATAAATATAAAATAAGATACAAAATAAAGAAAATTATAAATATTATTCTTATAGTAGTTTCAATTCCTTTTAAACTAAGTAAACTTTTTACAAAGAAAAATAAAGAAATTATATAAAGAATTCCTATTATATAATATAAATATCGATATATACCTTTAGATCTTTTTAATTTTCTTAATACTTTCTTCATCCTTTTTATTCTCCCACTGCATATTCTACAACATATAATTTATCTTCCATTTTAACTAAAGTGACTGTAGCATTATCATCATAACCTAAATCACTAGAATATTCCCATGCTAAATCAACTATATAAGCATCAAATGTATCAGTATCACCGATAGTATACTCACCCACTTCAGTGCTTAATACATCAATACTTGATACCTCTGGTAAATTTTGTTTTCTTTTGCCACTCGAATTATTTTCCATATGTTTATATATTGTATCTTCTACATTTAACTTAAAATTTTCTATTGCATCTGGATATACATATTCTGTACCCCCAACATCATATTTATTAATTTTATTATTCATTGTAAATAAATCAATAACAAATAATCTTGCTAAAGTATCTGCATATTTTTCATAATCTATTGTATCAGCCAGTAAAACATCTTTTAATTCTTCATAAACATTTTTCATTAATTCTGTATCTCTATCATCTAAGTTATATCCATATTCGGAAATACTATCAACTATATTTACAACTTCTTCCGTTTTATTATTTAAGAAAATTTTATAGATTACAAAAGATATAATAGCAAGCAGTACAACTATTAGAATTATTATTAATATTCTTTTATATTTTTTCTTCATATCATTCTCCTGTCATGGATACTGAATCAAGTAAATCATAAACTATAATTAAATTAGATATATCGAGTCTTTCTTCCCCAATAGCACTAACATTTTCTATATAATCTTCATCAATTATAGCACCATCTTCTAATACTTTATATTCTCCAGTTGAATTATTGTAATATACTTTTTCAGTCAAAATATTACCATTTGGAAAAACTATTAAATTATCCTCTTTAGCATTAAAGATATCTTCTCCAACCGCATATTTATTATATAGTCCATACATATTTAGTATGGTTGGAGCTACATTATACATACCTGTATAATAAGTAATTTCTCCACTAAATACATCTCTTAATTCTGCATTTTTTGTCCAAATTATAAGTGGGGTCTTTTTATTTAATTCATGATCATAATAATCATACTCTACATATTCTGGGTCGCCTTCTTCGTATTCTTCACCAGTTTCAGGATTTAAATTATATAAATAATTTATTTCTCCCCGATTAAGTTTAGCATCATGATCTCCAAAGAAGACAAATACTGTATCATCAAAAGCATCTGATTCATTTATGTAATTTAAGGAATCTCCAAGAGCCATATCTGCATAATTAGCACTTTTTATATACTGTCCAACTGCTGTATCTGATAAATAATCAACACTCATATCTACTTCTTCTAAAGTATCAGGGTTAATTTCTGTATAATGGCTTGATAAATCTAAATTACTATATGGAGCTGCTTCATAAAATGGTGAATGATTTGATAAAGTGATTACATATCCCATATAATTTTCATAAGTATTTTCTATATTTTCCATAATTGGTATAGCTTGTTTAAAGAACAATCTATCATTTATACCTAGATTAATAACATCAGACTCTTCATAAGTAAATGATTCTTCAAAATACATTCCTTCATAACCAAGTGATGGATGGGCTCTATCTCTACTCCACATACCAACAAAATTGCCATGCATACTAAATGTATAATATCCTAATTCTTGTAAATATTTAGGTATCGTAAAATATTCTCTATCATAATAACTTGTAAATACAGCTCCACTTGCTGCAGGCATTAATCCTGTAAGTAAAGTAAATTCCGTATCTGATGATGTACCAGTGCTTACTTGAGGATAGAAGTTTGAGAAAAACATTCCTTCACTAGCAAGCCTATTTAAATTTGGAGTAACTTCTGCTCCATTAAACTCTAAATCCATTAAGAAAGTTTGCATTCCTTCCATATGAACAAATACAATATTTTTTCCCTTTAAAATACCTGTATATTCATTATCCACATGTTCTTCTTTTTGATCAATATAAGCATCAAAAATCGCCTCTGCCTCTTCAACTCCAAATAAACTGCTAAGTTTAGTTCTAACAACTTGAACAGCATCATTAACTTGATACATTAAAATACCAAATCTTTCAACCACATATTCTCTATTCCATTGTTTAGCAAGGCGCGAATAATCTTTACTTTCAGCAGTACCAAAGCTATAACCAAGACATAGGGCACCCACCAAAAGAGTTGTTACAACCATTTTTTTACCTTTTTCAATCTTATCTATAAAATAATAATAGGATGATGATAATAATTTTTTATGAATTACATAAAATATTATTGGTACCAATATATACATAATATCAAAAACACTTAATTTTTCAAATATTGAACCAGTTACAGTTTCCGCTTGGGATACAGTATCTAAATAGCCAATGGATGCAAAATTAACATAGAATTTATAATAAATAGAATTTATAACATTAATTATTGTAAATATTATTAACCATATAAAATAATATTTAAATTGATTTTTGGGCTTAACAAAATAACCTAAACCACCAATAATTAAAATTATTCCTAAATCAGTTATAAATGGTTTAAAGCTAAAAAAATTACCTATGGTAAAATATCTTACAAACATTGTACCAATTATTGCAAGTATTACATAAGATATAAATAAACGATTAGTAATTATATATTCAACAATACTTTTACGAATTGTTTTTAATGTTTTTTTTATTTTTTTCTTCATATTTTCCCTTCTTACAAACAATATTATAGCAATATTTACATTTTTAATCAATTATTGTTGCAAAAAAAGTAGAAATTTGATACAATTTATTTACGCAGGTGTAGTACAGCGGTTAGTATGCGGCCTTGCCAAGGCTGAGACGGCAGTTCGATTCTGCTCACTTGCTCCAGAAAAAAATAACTTACGAACTTTAAAAGTTTGTAAGTTTTTATTTTTAAATTATTCATTTAATCTTTATAATATTATTTACCTTTTAATAATTCATTGATATTTTCTAATCTTGCCAGATTTTTATCATTATAATATTCCGGCAAAACATTTTTAATCAATTCTATTAAATCTTCTATCTCATCAACTCTATTATTAATACTATAATAGAAATAATTATTAGAATTTTCTGGAATACATAATCTGCCATATTTATCAATAGTATGATAGCTTTTAGTCTTAGCATTTTCATATTCTTCTGGTGAATATATAAATTTATGTTCATTTACTTTATCTAACTGTTTATAATCAGTTATTTTTACTTTAGAAATTATATCTTTAAAAACTTGATAAATAAACTCACAATCAGTATAATAGCTATTATTTAATTTATTTCTTTCTTTAATATTTTGAGCAATTCTATTTATAGTATCAAATGTATTAATATATTCTTTTTCTATTTTAATATCTGTACTATTCATCTTAGTTAAATTAACAAATAATATTTTCAGTAACTTTTGATAATTTTGAAAAAATGATTTTGCTTCTTTTTCTGAAGTGTTTTCTAAAAATTCTTTAATAATGTTTTTATTATTATCCCATACTGCTATTGTGAGTTTTTTTCCCTCACTAGTTATTGGAATATAATTAATATCTTTTTCTGTTCCATATAAACTAGAAAAACCAATAATATATTCATTTAAAGTAAGAGCTAAATTATTATTATCTGACCTATAACTACAAGGCTCATATACATAATCAATTAAATCTTGATAAGTAATTTTTAAATAATTTTCTTCACCTTTGAAAGATTCATCATAACCTAAACTTAAATATATATATGCCTTTTTATAATTTTTATATTTTTTATCAATATCTTCTTTATACTTATCACATTGTTCATGTTCAAAACTATAAAGTTTCGCCTCCAAGGCTATGAGATAATCTTCCCCTTCGGCAGTAAATGTTATGATTAAATCAATTCGTCCACGAGGTAATTCTTTTTGAGTTATTACATTTATATTTGCTAAATCAACATTAGAAATACATAAATTTTTAATATATGGAAATTTTTTATCTATATCCTTGCTAGCGATTAATTCACAAAATAAATGTAATGGATTATCTTTCAAATTATAAGGATTGTTTTCTCTTAATAATGATGCTAAAAAATTAGTATTAGCATCTTCAAAACGAAAAAAATCAATTTGTTCTAATATACTAGTTTTTTCATAATATTTGGCAAATTCTATCCATTCTTTACTATTTTTAAATTTAATTAATTCATTAAACAAGTTCATTTATATACACCTCTTTTATAATACCATTATCATCTTTATATAAAAATATTACTTTTTTATAATACTTACTAATTTCATTAATATGTAAATCAAGAATAGTAGGTTTTCTATCTTTCATCAAAGATAACTGAGAAACTAAAATAATTGGTACATCTAATTTTACTGCAATGTCTTTTATTCTTTTAATTTTTTCTATAGTCTCCTTTTCTTTTGGAGTATCTTTTAACAAAATTAATTGCAAATAATCAATTACAATTAAAGATAATCCATTATTCATTTGATTATACTTTTCACTAATAGAATCTATATCATCAATAGTTAAGACGTCTGCAATTTTCTTTATAGAATCACTTACTAATCTTTTTTCTAATTGTTCTTTTGAACTTTCTAAACTAAAATATAATATTGGTTTATCACTTTTTTTAGCAATATCATTAGCTATATTAATAACTAATGTTGTTTTTCCTAAACCAGGTCTACTAGCAATACAAAGGATTGTCCCCTTTTCTAATGTATCTATATTCATTTTATCAATTACCTCCAATTAATTATATTTATTTATGCAAATATGAATTGCCCTCCTACACAGTTGCCAATATTATCAAATCCTAGATAATCCTTGGTAAGATCTAATACTAAAGGTATTATTCAAAATAACTTTCATCTAATAAAGGTATAATATCAATACCAGGTTCTTCGTAAGGGTGAACACTCCTTAATTTTGTAAGTACTTCTTTTACCTTTCCAACATCACATATTACCTCTAATTTTTCTTCTTGGACAAATTCTAACTGATTAGATTTTCCAATAAAAGGATTAGCTTTTTCATTTGGTTTAAATGTTCCTATACATTTTGTACTCATAGAGCAATGAGTATAATTTCCTATTACTCCTGCTCCAGCATCGCAAATTACATCTCTAACTTCTTCAACATTTTTAGTAGGTACACTAACAATTATTTTTACTTTATTTATATTAAAATTCATATATGCTCCTTCTAATTATTATCTCTAATATAATTTATTAAAAAAGTTCGCCATTTTAAAGCATCTTCCTCTTCAAATAAATTAAATAAAAAATCTACTACTATCTTTTGTCTTTTAATGGCTTCTTTTCTACCAGACTTTGTTAACATCATTTTTGGAAGTCTTAATATTTTTTCAAATATATGATTTACTCCACTAGCAGAACCCTTCTTATAATCATCAACAGTTAAATTTAGATTAGGGAATGTGTCTTTATCAAAAAATGGTCTATTGTGCTCTTTACTATAAGCATAAGTTCTAAGAATACCTGATGCTCCTAGAGCATCACACATATCAGCATCTGATACAACTTTTGCTTCAATAGACTCTGGAGTAATACCAGATAGTCTTTTACTATAACCAATTGTAGAGATAGCTTTTAATATAATTTCTTTAGTATTATCATCTATATTACATTTGATCATGATTTCTTTAGCATTAGCTAAATTTGTTTCCCCAAATAATTTGTAATCATCTACATCATGAAGCAATGCTATTAGAGTAACTATATCTTTATTAGCGCTCTCATTATCTGCAAAAATACATGCTAATTTAACAACTCTATTTATATGCTCCATTCCATGACCAGAATTATCACTAGCAAGTAATTTTTCAACCTCTTTATATACTTTATCAATCATATAATACTGATTCAATAGCTATATAATCATCATTAATATCATCAACTATTTCAGATATATTATATTTAGAAAATTTATTAACTAAATATTCTTTAGTTTTAAAAAACATACCAATTTCATTTATTAATAAATCATCAATTACTTGAATATTTAATTCTTGTAAATACTTTATTACTTCTAAACAATTAACTTGATCACATTCTAAATCATATAATATATCTTCAGAATTATTATTAATCATTTTTAATATAGTAATATCACTTATTCCCATATCTTTTAAAAATTGTAACATTATCTACCTCTCTTCTCTAAAACTTTTTTAGCACAATCAAATACTAAATTAAATTCTTCTTCATTTAAAATACTATTTTTTGTTAAGGCATACATTAAAGCTTCAAATTTACCACCTTGGCCATGACGAATTAACAATTCATAATTTCTTAAAACTTTATTTCTAGAAATAATTACTCCATTAAAGTTATATCTTAAATCATCTATTTTGTAATTTTCTTCTAAAAACTTAATTAATTCATCATTTAGGGCATTAGTCATATTATAATCAAATGTATCTTTTTCTATTAATAATCCATAATCTGTAGAAAACTCGGGAATATATTGTTTAACTACTTCACTACCATTAGTAAAATCTATTCCATAACCTTTTTCACTTTCTACAGTAATTCTTTTTGGTAGTAAAATGCTCTTTTTAGTTTTTCTAAATACTTGTTCATTTTCCCCTCTAGCCTTATATAAACGATAAAACATTGGAGAATTAGTAGCTCTAACTAACATTGATGGATTACTACAAGCATATTCATAACCTCCAAGTTCAATAAACATATCCATTGTCTCTAAATTAGTTGTAACTTTAAAAGCACTTGGAGAATTCAAATAAGATTCCTTAGGAATACCATAAAAATCAAAATCTCTGACACATCTTTTAAGTCTATTAGGATTCATTCGCATTACTTCTTCACAACTATCAATAATTTTTAAAACATTAGCCCCTAAAGATTCTAGATAATCATGATTAATAACAAAGTTTTCATAGCGTCCGCCATTATTTTGACCACCACCACTAGAGCCTCCTGATTTTTTATATCTTTTAAATGCTCTTTTTCGATTAATAAATATTTCTTGAGCACATAAAACATTTTCAAATACTTCATTTAATGTTTCACTAGATTCATTAACAATCATATCTCTTTTTAATAATTCAATAATTGTTGATACATTTTCTTTATTACTATGAATTAATATATTACAAAATTGTTTTTGAAATCTCTTAATATTAACAAATATATTATTATCTTCTAACAATTTAAATATTGCATCCATATTTTCTAAAGTTCCGTATCTATATAATAAATTTCTAGTTTCTTCTTTAATTAAATCAATATTATAGCCATAACTACTAAATAAAGCTTCAACTAAATTACTATCTATATTAGTTTCCTGCGCTATTTCTAATTCTTCATCTGGAATTTCTTCTAATTCTAATTCATCAACTTTAGATATATTTATTATCGATAATGTACACAGTTCTCCAATTAATTTATTAACCTCAGAAATATCTATATACTTATTTAATATTTCAACTAAAATTCTTAAATCTTCACTACTTATATAACTGCCATTATATATTTCTCTAACACTTTCCTCTAAATTTTCTAGTTTCTTTATTTCGTTATGTAATTTATCTATTTCTTGTTTTTGTTCTTGATATATTTTTTTTATTTTTTCTAAAACACTACTTATTATATTTTTAATTCTTTCTAATTCATTATCAGTTATTAAGAAAAATTCTAAACCTAAAGCTTGTTTTAAATATTCTAGATTATCATGTTCAAATTCCGTTATATAATCTTTTATATCTTCCATATTAAAATTAAGTAGAGATTGCGGATTATTTAAAATATCTTTTAAATTACTTATTTTAACTTCTAAATCTAAAATAGTTGCAGTATTAATTTTTTCTTCAATTGCTTGTTTTTCTTCTCTAAATGCTCTAGTTATTAATTCATTCATTATCTACCACCACCATTTGTTAATAATTCTTCATCATTTCTTTGAATTTTTACAATTAAATCTTGTGAATTATTTATTATTTCATCAATTGCTCTAAGTTGAGCCATTCTTAAACTATCAACTGTAATTTCATTTATACCAAACATGCTTTTTAAATGTTCTATTTCTTTTATTTGTTTATCTTTAGTTTTATTATTATATAGTTCTTTTAAATATTCTTCATCAAAATCTGTACCAAATATAGTTAATATCTTATTTATTTCTTCAAATTGTACAACAAATTCATTATTAGCTTTATTATAATCCATATTATCCCCAGTCTTATAAAATAAAGTATAAAGTAAATAAACTCTATTATTTTTATCATAACCATATTTTTCTTTTAAATATTCCATATTGCTCGGAGATACCCCAACTGTAATAAAACCAAAGCGTATATCTCCATTACGTAGTCTTCTAATAGTATTATTTTCCCATGATTGTTGAATCAATTTGTCTGTATTTCCCCAAAATTTTGGAGGTTTTATATCTTCTGTAATCGCAAAAAGAGTATTAGCATCAGTTAAAGTCATTTTATCTATTGCTGCAGATACTCTAGGTAATGTTTCTTTATAATCATCTTCAACACTAATAGCATTCATATCTTCTAAAATCTTTTTCCCGTTATAAGGAAAAATTACTATATTATTTAAAAAATTATTAGCATTTTCTAAAGTATTTTTACCATACAATTCTTCTTGCAACTCTGTAACATTTTTCTTTATTTCCAAAGTTATTTGTTTTAAATTTTCTAAATACATATTTATATCTTTTTGCACATCTTCTAAACCAAATGAAGAAATATATTCTTCTGCATTATTGATTACTTCTCTTAAAAAAGATAATTGTTTATTATATTCTAATATTTTGGCATATAAAGTTACTTCTAACAATGAATAATTTGGACTAATCATTTTTGCTTCTTCACTTTTGCCTCTAAGTATAGCATCATTCATACTTATTAAAACATTTTTTTCTTTTTCTGGTAAATCTGCAAATCTTTCAGCTTGTTTTAGAACATAAAATTCAGAATCTTCTATAAAAGCTTTATCTTCTTCACTTAATTTAATTATTTCTTCTTTTTCACTACTTTTTTCAATAGATGCATATACAGTTATTAAAGATTTAAAAATTTCTATAATTTCTTTTGAATGAGTATTAAAATTTGGTATTAAATATATAGTTAAATCTGTAAGCATTGCTCTTTTTAAATCACTTTCAAAACTCCAAGCATCTATATGATCTTGTAATGCAAAATTATCTTTTAAAAATTCTTTAATTAATTCATTATCACTAACAATCGCAGCAACTTTTAGCTTCTTATAAATACCGATTATTTGATTTATTACTTCTACTTCATCTTCTTTAGCATTAATTCTTATTTGCTCTAATAACCCTTCGATATCTAGGGTTTCAACTTCTTTAGTTTGCCTTAATTCTTTAGCAATTACGCTTGCTTTAGTTTTTATTTCATCTACAACAATATTTTTCTTAATTTGTTCTTCTCTTTTATAAAACTTAATATTGTAATCATAAAACTCTAGTATTAATTGTTGTTTTACCAATGGCTCTAATTCTACTTCATTTAAAAATTCCATAAATGATGCAAAGTTATCACTACTTATTGGCTTAATTATCCTCTCATCATCCATGAGTGCACTATATTCTTCATATGTTTTTATTTGGACTAAAATTGCTTCTTTTTCTGAGTTATTGTTTTCTCTATTTTTAGCTTGAGTTTCTCTTATTTTATTAACAAATGCCTTAATATAATCACTTATAACGCTTTTCTTTTCATCATCCATTAAATTCCAATAAGGATAAATTTTCTTTATTTCATTAATTCGGGACATAGTAAAATCTTCACTTGCCACCAAGCGAATTATAGTTGTAAGAGCTTCATCACTAATTGTTGTAATATTTTCTTCTAAAGCAGCAATAATATCTTCTAAACCATCATATAATTTATTTCTTTCATCAATTATCTTTAGTTTTTCTGAAAAATCCGCTATTTTATCTAATAAATATTTTTTAAACACACCTATATTCATATCAACGTTCCTTATATTCTTTATTATCTTTAATTAATTTCAACATCTTTTCATCAAACAATTCTTCTGCAACACTATAAAAAGTAATATCTTCTCCCAAAATAATTTGAATTTCTGTTATCAACTTTTTAAAATAAGCAATTAAACTAGAAGATAATTCTCCTTTATCATAAGCTTGTTTCATTAAAATTAATATTTCCCTAACCACTGCATTATTTTGGTTCTCATTTACTTTTTTTAATAAACTTTCAATTTCTAATCCTACTCTTTCTTGATCTGTTAGTAATTTATTATTATTAATAATGTATATATCATTTTCATATTTGGTTAAATCATTATCATACAATTTACTTAACACCGAATATAAATTATAAATTATCTTCTTATCTGGAAATTTTATTGCATTATCCCTTAATACACTTTTTACATCATCAATATTATAATCCATAACGCATCTCCTTAACTACTCTAATTGTATCATAAAATGCATTAAAAAAGAAGAAGTTATCTTCTAATTCTTTTAAAAGTATTACCAGTTATTTCTAAAACTATATCTTTATCTAAATAAACTGTATCATTTGAACTTCTTAAAATCTCTTTTAAATACTTTGTTCTAATACTATTAACAATTGTCTGTAAACTTCTGGCTCCAGTTTTTAATTTATATGCTTCATCAACAATAATTTCTAAAACTCCTTCTCCAACTACTAATTTTTTGCCATTATTTTCCACTAATTCTGCAAAAGTTTTTAAAGGACTAATTGATGATTCAGTTAAGATTTTGTATAAATCTTCTTTAGTATAATCATTAGTATGTAAATAAGTATTAAATCTTCCCACTAATTCGCGTTCTAAACCAATTCTCACTAAATCATCGGGAGTTATTTCATAAGTATCATGAGTGCTTTCAAATACTCTTTCAAAACCAATAGGATTAGATACATTAGTCAATTCATCTCTTAATTCTGATAAGGCTCCAAGGCAAACAAAAGTAATTTTTGATGTATCAAACTCAATGTTTTTTTCAGTTGAACTCGGATTTATAAAATATTTTCCACCCCCTAAAAAGTCTAAGAGTTGTTGTTGAACGGCTTTTTTCATTTCTAAATTATTACCTTGAATTGCTAATTTATCAAATTCATCAAAAACAATTATACCTCTCTCGGCTTTAGCTAAATCACCATGAGCATTATTATATAAACTAACTAAAGTATCAGTTATATTACCTCCGACATAACCTGTTGCTGAATAATTGGTAATTGATGAAGCCGCAAAAGGAACATTTAATCCACTTGAAATAGCACTAGTTATAGCTGTTTTACCAGTTCCTGTTGAACCATCAAGAAAAATAATAGAACGACTAGAAGCATCCCCATTATTAAGAGCAATTGAAATATTATTAATAATATTATAAAATAAATTTTCAGCTAATTCTTCTTGACCAACAAATCTTTTCTTTATATCCTCTAACAAATTCCATAATTTATCACTATTTAAACTAATATAATTTTTCTTTTCTAAAGCAACTAAATCTGTAATTGTTGATGCTTCTTCATGTTCAATTTCATCAAGTACTTTTAAACTACCATTTTTAAGAGCATAATTATAGGCTTCATCAAAACTTTTATGATATTTAAAACTACTTAAATATGGCATAAATTTTTGAGCAAAAGCATCTAATATTTTTGTATTACCCCAAAATATTTCATAAAATAAACTATAAAGAACTTCAGAACTCATAAATTTAATTTCTTCTGATTTATTAGAAATTTTAGCTATTATAATTTGATAATATTTTTTATATATTTCAATAATTTCTTTTTCTTCTAATATTTTAATATCCTCTTTTTTTAAACAAACAAAACCCAATAAATCATCAATATTTAAATCTTTATAAAACGTTAATTTTGTTCCCCAACTATTATCTGCAAAGAAAAAAGCTAAATATAGGGCATAAGCAAACTTTTCTTCACTACTATAAGAATCTATCACAGCAGTTCTTATGGCATCTTTAACGTTATTTGATTTATTTAACATCGTTTGATAAATTGAACAAGCATATTTCATAAGTTCTTTAGTTCCTAAACTTAAATTTTTATAACTATATAGTTCTATATTCATCTAATCACTTCCAATAAATGTTATAATATCAAATATATGTAAAAAAGTCCATTATAATTTGGACTTTTTAAGATTTAACCTCAATTCTTACTGTATCTTTAGCAACATTACCAGCTTCATCTACACCAGTTATCTCAACAACATAATAATATTTAGTTCGATCAAGATTACTTACCCGCAGATCATAAAATGGCGAATCTCCAACAACTATAGCATCAGCACCTTTTGGATCATTAGTTTCAATTACTTTACCACTTAAAGTAACTTCTCCGACTGAATCTCTTGTACTAACTCCATAATCAACATAATCAGTATAACTTAAATCTGCCACTTGTTGTTCGATTGTAAATTGCTTATTAGGGTCTCGGTAATTAACTCTTACAACAAAGTTAAGTTCTCTGCCCATTTCATCTTCTAGATGAATTATTTCATATCTTAAAGCCCCCCATTTTTGGGTAATACTAATTGTCCCACTGGTATTTATTGTTCCTCTATCACCAGAGACAGTTTCCCATACATAATTAGTAGCAGTATTATCAGACATTTTATGGATATAATTTACTTTACTATTTGCTTCAATATTAATATAAGTTGTTGGATTTGTTGCATAATCAATTTCAAATGTATCAGGAATAACATATTTATAACTACTAACGGCAGTTTTAGCAGTATAGCTTTTACCGGCGATAGTGATTGTTGCTTTCAAATAATTACTTTCAGGTTGTTTTTGAAATCCATGAAAAGATGCCACATCATTATTACGATTTATATATTTATAAGGTTTGGAATCATTATCATCTTCCCCAAAAGCAAGATATGTAATTTTACCATTTTTTAAAGAATTATCTTCTCTTTGTGGGTCAAAATTATACCATTTACCATTAATTTTAATATTAACAGTAGTGTGTCCTCCCCCAGCATTAGTTATAGCACTAATCGGATAACTTTCAAGACCAATTCTTCTTGTTAGAACAACAAACATTGCTGAGTAATTATCACAAGAGCCTTTATGTGTTCCAAATCCATTAGTTGCCAAGAAAACTTCTATTGCATCTCTTTCATAAAAACCATAAGTATTTATTAAACTATCTATTTCTTCTCCAATAACAAAACCTAATTGATAACTCATATTATTAATTATCCAATCATATACGGCTTTTACTTTTTCATAAGTGGACATTGAATCATTAGTTACGGAATTTAAAACTGATGTAGCATAATTATCAAGTGTTGGATAACCAGTTTTAGTGGGATTTAATTTAGCACTATTTAAAATACTCTCAATACTACCAGATGGAGCATAAGAACCACTAGATGAACTTGATGAACTATTGCCTTTATTAGATGAGGAACTAGAAGAACTTGATTCATTTTCTTCTTCATCAACTAGTTTTAAAGAATTTAAATAATCACTTATTTCCACTGACACATTACTTACTTCTTCAGCACTTTCTAAAGAATTTACTTTTTCTTTTAAAGATTCTAAATTAGTAAGTATTTCTTCTTTTTCTTCTTCCGTAATACATTCTTCATTATCGGTATCTAAACAAATATTATTATAAATACTCATTTGTTCATCTAACAATTCTAATAAAATATTTTTTTGTTCATCAAATGTTTTATCAACTAATACCGATTCTATTGTTTCATTAGAATTAATATTAGATTGCGCTTTAACTTCTATTTCTTTATTAGATAAAAACCAATATAACCATACTAATAAAATAAGCATTACTAAAATTATAATAACACCTATATAAATATACTTTTTCTTTTTATCATCCATAACTTTTTTAGTTTTCTTAATCTTATTCATATACTTCCCACTTCCTATTATTATATGTCCAATTACCAATATAGTTTATCAAAAAACAGAAAAAAAGTCTATATTTATTTAGACTTTATTTCCATTCTTATATTTTTAATATTCATTCCCATATATTCATAAAACTTAATTGCATCTTTATTAAACGCCCAAACATTTAGTTCTATTGAATCTATATTATTTTCCTTTGCTTTTAAAGTTAAATAATGAAATAACTTTTTAGCAATACCTTTTCTTCTATGATTTTTATCCACTACTAAATTTTCAATAAAATAATAAGTTCTAGGCTTAATAATAGGTAGTGGATTAGTATGCTGTAAAGTCGCATTTAAAACTCCAACTATTTTTTTATTTTCTACATATACATAATTAAGATTATTTGCATCACTTAATACTTTTTCAAAGTATTCCTTAGGAAATGATTCACCATCATTATAAATATCTGGTCTATTACTTAAATGTAATTCATGAATTTGCTTAACTAATATTCTTACATCTTCATAATCATTTAAATTCATTTTTCTAATCATAATTCATCTTTAAATCCATTTCTAATTCTTCTTAACAGACTACTTTTTTTAGGTATTTCATATTGTAATAATTTTGGATTACTTTCAAGTTCATTTAAATAAGCTAAAATATCAGTATTTTCACTTACAAAATTATTATTTAATGCTTGTTCTAGCATATCTTTATGTTTTGGACTATTTATATATTTAGAATTTGTCATAATATACTCTATTCTTCTTATTTGTTCATCATCTAAAGTACTAAAATCCATATTTTTAATAAACAACATATCATAATCATGATTAATACTTTGAAGATTGTTTTCATTAATTGCTATCATAGCCATAAATGCTCTATTTTGATCTCTTGCTTCATTTCGTATAAGCATTACATCTTTTCGATGAGTTGGTTCGTTAAAAGCAAATTTAATTACCCTAAATACATCAACAAATATATTGAGATTAAATTGTTCTTCAGCAGCTAAAGATTCCAATAATTTTAAATCAAATTCAAAATTAGGACTAGTAATAAATTCTTTATTTCTCATAAGCCTTTCTACAAATATAACAATCAACTCATTCATATTAGTTAATAATTCTAATTCTTTTAAATAATTTGTATCAGTTATTTTATCTACATTACAAAATCCTAAATATATGCTTCCTAAATGTTCACTTTTAAAACCAAATTTTCTAGTATAATCAAATATTTTAAAATTAAGTGAAGAATTTTTAATCATGTGTCCATATAAAGCTGCGGCATTATATGGACTTGCTGCTTTTAAAAAATATTCTACCTCAGTACGATAATATTTGCCTTCAATAAAATCTGGGTTTGTCAATAACTCAAATAACAAACCATCCTCATATTTATTATTCAATAATACTTTTAAATTTTCATTGCGCCATGAATCATTTAAAGCATCATCATTTATAACATAACTATATAATAAATCTGCTTTTTCTTCGGATATATCTTCAAGACTAGCAATAAATTTCATATCTGATTCATGAAATGGACTTTTAATAAAATCTTCTTCATCTGCAAGATTAATTAATAGTTGTAAAACACGAGGATTTTTAACTTTTAATATTAAATCTAAATCGCTTTTATAATATGGACTATTTATAAAATAATCACTATCTAGTAGACTTTTAATTTTTTCATCTATCATAGGGTTATCCAACAACTTAATAGCATCCTCAAAATAATTACTAATTAAAAATGCACTACTAAGTCTTTTATCATAACCACTAGCAATTAACATATCTACTCTATGCAAAAAATCAGGATGATTTAAAAATGCTTTATTAAGTAATATATCTTTAGGAAATTTAATATTACTTAAATCAATATTTAAATTAATAAAATTACCTATTTGTCTTTCATTTAAATTTTCTAGCCATCTTTTTACATCTTCGACCTCTTCAAACTCACTAACTAAATCATATCTTTTTATTTGCCCTATTATTCTTTTAAGTTCTTCTTGTTTCATAAAACCACCTTTCAATAAGGTTATTTTATCATATATTTATTACTTTTAAAAGATAAATTACCTAAAATTCAACTAAAAAGTTGATAATTACTTACCAACTCTATTTATATACTCAAGTAAACTATTAAAATTATCTATCATAAACTTTTGAAATTCAATACTATAAAATACAATATCATATGTTTCTAAATTATTATTAATTCTTCTAACAGTTATCCCCATGCTTTTACCAAGTTCAGTTGGTCTTTTACAATTTTTATTATTAATAACTTCAATTTTTAAAATATCATTTTCTAATAACCAATTATAGACATCTTTTAATTTTAAATCATTCATATCCAAATTATTTTTTAAATCATTTATTTTTTTAACTATTTTAGATAATGGTAATTCTTCAGTAAATTCATAGTTATTTAATTCATCAATTGTTAAATTAAATGGAATACCTTTATTTTTATTTCCTTTAATTCCTTTAGCAATAACTTCTTTTAAAACATCATTAACATAATAAAGACATCTAGTTATTTTAATGTTATTAAGTGTATCATCTTCTGGCACTACTTCTCCCGTAATTGGATTGATACCTTGAGCCATTTTTTCGATATATTCTTGAGCATGTTTTAACAATTCTTTATTCATAAATCCCCCTTGAATGAGTATTATTTTATTATATTTTTTCTTATTTGTCCACATTCTCAGCAGTTTTCTTCCAAAATTCTTTTAATAAATTAATAATTTCTTTGGCATCATCTATTTCTGTTTCCTTAATATACTCCTTAAATTCACTAAAAGTTCCCGAATCACTTACTATACCTAAATACCATTTGCCGAACATTTCTTTTTTATATTTAAAAATATAACAATGAATGTTTTCAGTTACAAATTCATTAGTATATTCTATTTTACTTGGTTTGTGTCCAAGTTCTCTATAATCACTTAACCAATTACTTAATTCATCTTTAGCTTTTGCTATTTTATATTTACTTATTTTAGCCATTATTTTATCATCAATAGTAACTAGTTTATGTTTATAATCAAATTTAGGTAATTTATTAATATTAATTAATTTACAAAAATCATTATAAGGAATTTCACAAGTAATACTATATTCTTGATTTTCAATTATAGCAACACTCCAAGAAGTTATATTATCAAGTAGTTTTTGATTATATCCAAATGGTAAATATGTACTTTTGGGAAATATTGATGGAACATCTTTAGTTAATCCATATTTAGCAATATATTTATTATTATTTTTATATATTAAAGGTATCGCATAGTAATACATTGGTCTTTGTAAATTATCTAAATATTTAGCAAAATAATTATAAGCTTTATCCTCTTCATTACTTCTTAATTTAAGTACTAAATCATCATCAATTACAATGGGATAAATACAACCAAATATTGTTAAACCAACTTTAAGTTCCCTGCAAACTATTCTTTTATTAAAATTATCGGCCTCTACTTGCAATTTTTCTATATCATCTAAACTATATACTTCTCCTTCTTGAGTAAATTTATCAAGATTAAAATGTTTACAATACATTGTAATAAATTTATAAAATATTGCTATATCTATTACACTACAAGGATAATTTAATGTAAGTTCAGCATTATAATCATCATTTACTAAAAAAGAAAAACCTCTCCCAAATAATTTTTTATAAAACAAAATAAAAGGTACATTTCTAATATCATTTTTACCAGTATATCGCTCGTATCTATAAGCATCATCAAAAGTTCCTATATAAAGTTCTTTAGAATAAGCCATTTGATTTAGTAATTTAAAATCTATTTTTTTCTTTTTATGGGGATTAATATTAACTACTATAGACATTTTAGTCTCCCTTTATCTTAACAAACCAATACTACCTGTTAGTTTATTAACTTTTTTCTTATCGCCATAAATAGCAATGCCATCATATTTTAAGTCTTTAGCAGTAACCTCACTTATTTTGGAAATATATTCTTCATAATTTTTACAACTTTGAGCAACTGAAGAAAAATCTGCAACAACTAAGTCACTATATTCTTCTTGATAAAGTTTTTCCCTTAACGAAAACAGCATACTAGCATTACCTTTAAGTATGGGAATAGGTATTTTTATTACTCCCATATGCGTATTATTACTTTTATCTACTACATCACTACCAACTAACTTGGGATAATGAGCACCTATTGTATTGCCTAAAACTGCTGCTGTATTAGCAATTAATCCCAGTGGTAAATTTTCATCAATAATCATAACACATTTTTTATCTTCCATAAACACTCTCCTTAATTATATATTTTGTTTTGTAAACCCCATAAATTTAAATAAACTTGATTAGTAAGAACGCAATCATTTAAAGCTCGGTGTTCGCTTCTTTCTTCTAAATTAAAATAAGTAATCAAATCATCTAATCGATGATGTTTGAGCTTCGGCAAAAACATTCTCGATAATCTTAATGTATCGATATAATCATTAGTTAGAAAAATACCTAATTCACTCTCTAAATTATCATATAAGAAATTAACATCGAAATTCACATTATGTCCAACAATGACATCATTACCTAAAAATGCTAAAAAGTCTTCTAAAACTTTAGTTAAATCTTCACCATATTCTAACATTTCTGCATTTGTTATACCTGTTAGGTGAGTAGTAAATGATCCAACATATGAAACTTTAATTAATTTAGAAAATGTATCAATTGTTTTCTTATTTCGCACTTTAATGGCACTTATTTCTAATATTTCTCCACTTCTTGAATCAAGTGATGTCGTTTCAATATCTACAACTGTATAATCATCTAATTCTTTTATTAAACTATTACCTTTAAATTCCCGCATTAAACCTCCCTAATTGTTTCTAGATAATTCTTTAATTTATCAGGAATTCTCCTTGGACTCCGGACAGATTTAAGTCCATAATTGTTAAGTAAATCAAATGTTAATAAATTATCATTAAATTCCTGCATTAACTTTATAGTCATTATATTATCATTTATATCTATAATTTGACACTTATATTTTATATACCCCATTGGTTTAGTCATATAAATATAGATTATATCACCAAGTTCCATACTACTTTGATGATTCCAAATCATTATATCACTTTTCTTAAAATCACTAACAATATCATAAACATTGAGATTTGCCGGAATTATCCAAGTACTTTTTTTATTTACAAGTTCATAACTAATGTCTATTAATTCCATAACTTTTTCGTCTTTACAAGTATCATCTAAAATAATAGTTATCCAACTTTTCTTACTCATATGATACGCCGGAAAAATGCCTTTTTCTTTTAAATAATCATTAACTAAATCATCTACTTTTACATTAATTATTTCTATTTCTCCTGATTCATTGTTGATAACTTTACTTTTATCAACATTTAAAATAGCCGCAAACCATTTATTATTCTTTTTATTTCTAAATATTCCATAATTCGGATACTTATCCCATAAAAATTCAGGACTAACATTATATTTTTTTATTATTTCATTAACAATACGATTAGTTTGATTAAAAGAAAAATAATGACTAATATAACAATTACTAACAATATTTTTTAATATATTTATATATTCTTCTTTAACACTATTAGAAAAAGATCCTAGATTTTCTACTCTAAAGTTTGTATATTCTTCATTTGTTTCTATATCATATATTTTACCTATTAGTTCATTATTTGCATTAATAATTATTTCTACCCTAAATTTATTATTCATAATATTAGTTATATATTTATAATTATCTTTTTCTTTAATAAAACCAAAAGGTATTAATTTATCTTTATCTAATATACATTTTTTTATTATTTCTTTTTCTATATTCATATATCCCAAGTTCTTTCATTAATTTTTTTCATATAAATTATAACAATTATTTAAAGTAAACACAACTATTATTCTACCAAAGAATGTCGAATTTTGGCTTGTTTTGTCGATGTGTGTCGAAGTGCTTGCAAATAAAAAAATAACAACTATAATAGATAACCGTTACCCATTATTGGTGAGGCGTCGCTGTTATCCGTTTTTTAACTCCTCCTTCTAAACAAGGATAAAAGGGAGGGATGTACAGTTGAATGAAGATTTATATCTACTAGTAGTTATTTTGATACTGGTCATCTATGGAACAAACAACAAAAAAGACGCCGACAAGTAAAATGTAGCGTCTGACACAATTCAGGCGTTACCCAATATGGGTAACACTTACATTTATAATATACCAAATTTCAAAATAAATTACAAGTTAATCACTCACAATTTCCACCATTTTCCCTAAAATAGGTTTTAATGTTTTCTACACTATGATTTATATTGGCCCAATCAGTAATATCTTTCAAATAAATTTGCATATCCTCATTGCATTCTGGACAATCAAAATAGTTATCATCACCAATAGTTACAGTATAGTTATTATCTTCAATTGAACAATTTAGAGTTGCACTTGTAGCTTTATTACAAACTGATTCACTTGATTCTTTGCGAAAAACAGTAAAAGTAATAATACCTATAACCAACAACAAAATATATATAATAATAAGTATTCCAAAGACTTTAAGTATTTTAATAATAATACCTGCTAGTTTTTCGGTATTAGATACTTTTTCTTCAATCACAGCTTTTATATCATTATCTAAAAGTTCATCAATACTTACATTAAGTATTTTTGATAAACCTTTTAATTGTTCGGGATTGGGTTGTGTACTACCAAGTTCCCAATTGGATATTGTTTGTCTAGTGACTCCTAGTTTTTCTGCTAGTTCTTCTTGAGAGTATCCTTTTTCCTTTCTTAATTTTAATATTTTGTTTCCTAAATCCATAATTTCTTCTCGATAACAATTATATATTAATGCCATTTTTATATCTACCAAAATAGTTTGGAAATTACGCAAAGTTTTTTAACATTTATGTATCTTTATGATTTTTCTTCCATTCTTTTATTTGTTCAAGTCTTTGTTTAAATTTAATTTCATTACCTTGAGTTGTTGGTTGATAATATGTTTTACCAATTAATGAAGGTGGCAAACAATCCATAGTTGTCAGTTTATCTTCATAATCATGAGCATATTTATATCCCTTACCATAATTAAGATTTTGCATAAGTTTAGTTGGAGCATTACGAATTTGTAGGGGCACTGGTTCAGCAATAGTATTTAGGGCATCCCTGCAAGCATTCATATATGCAACATCACATGCATTAGATTTAGGAGCAATGCTCATATAAATAACTGCTTCTGCTAGGTGAACATTACACTCTGGCATACCAATAAAGTGACATGCTTGATAGACATTTATCGCAACATTTAGAGCATTAGTATCAGCAAGACCTATATCTTCTGATGCAAAACGAACTATTCTTCTAGCAATATAAAGTGGTTCTTCGCCCGCTTCAAGCATGCGAGCAAGCCAATAGACGGCTGCATCAGGATCACTATTACGCATGGATTTATGAAGAGCTGAAATAATATTATAATGTTCTTCCCCATCTTTATCATAAAGTAGTGTTTTCTTAGTTAAACATTCTTCAATATTTTCACGAGTTACATGAATAACTCCATCTTTATCAATATCACTATTAGTAATAATCATATCAAGAGTAGTTAAGGCACTACGAGCATCGCCACTCGCAAATGTGGCAATAAATTTTAAATCATCTTCAGATATTTCAACTTTACTTTTACCAAATCCTCTTTCATCAGTAATTGCTCGTTTTAAAAGGGTTAAAATATTTTCTACTGATAGTTCTTTTAACACAAAAGTGCGACACCTAGATAAAAGAGCGTTGTTTATTTCAAATGAAGGATTTTCTGTTGTTGCCCCGATTAAAACAATAGCTCCTTTTTCTACAAATGGCAAAAAAGCATCTTGTTGAGCTTTATTAAACCTATGAATTTCATCAACAAACAAAATAGTTTTAATACCTAACTTTTTATTATTATCGGCATCTTCCATTACTTTTTTTATTTCTTTAATTCCTGATGTTACCGCAGAAAAATTAATAAAATCTGATTTAGTTTCATGAGCAATAATCCGAGCGAGTGTAGTTTTACCTACCCCCGGTGGTCCCCAGAAAATCATTGATGAAACATTATCACTTTCAATCATTTTCTTAAGTATTTTGCCATTCCCAATCAAATGCTCTTGACCAACAAATTCACTTAAATTTCTGGGCCGCATTCTATAAGCCAGTGGTTCATATTTTGATTCATCAAAAAGTGATGCTTGTTCCATTTTATCCCTCCTTTTTAGTAATTAATATTATACAACAAAAAAGGAGAATCGCATATAGATTTGGCTAAATATTTTATTTCATTCTAAATATAATATTTCTTTATTTAAAGATTTAGCATAATTAATTTCATTTTTAGTACTTTCACCAATATAACCATTAACATTGACAACAAAAATAGCATCAGACAATTTTATTTTTTCTTTATGAGCGCTATCAAAAATATTTTTTTCTTCTTCAGTAATTTTATCATTATCATCTATTGGAAAAATTGGTGTTATAACTAAATACCCAGCGATAGTTAATTTTCTTGCAACTTTTAACATTTCATTTTTAAATTTTAAGCTACCACATATTGTAATTATTTTCATTTATACCTCAGTATTAATTCTTACTTCATTAATATATTACATTCTATATCTTTATCAATTAAATTTTTAAAATTAATAGCATCTTCTTTAGTACCTACAATTAAACCATAATGAATTGGTACAACTACTTTAGGTTTAATTTCATTAACTAACTCTGCTGCTTCAAAAGTATTCATTGTATATGTTCCTCCGATAGGAACAAATGCTACATCACATGAAACTTTTCTATTTTCTTCAGTAATATCAGTATCACCAGCAATATAATAAGTTGTATTGTCTATTTTTATTATATAACCAACCCAGTTATTAACTTTAGGATGAAAATTCTTATTCGTGTTATATGCCGGAATTGTTTTAAAATTAATTCCAAGAACATTATATTCTCCACTTGGTTTTACAACTATTATATGTTCTTTATCAAAACCAAATTCTAGTGCTTTTATTTCTAAATCACTAGGTATTACAATTATAGTATTATCCTTTATTACTTTCTTTAAATCATCTTCTGAATAATGATCATAATGACTATGAGTAATAAATACTATATCAGCATCATTATAATCTTTATTTATTTTGTATGGATCAAAATAAATAACTAACCCTTTATTAATTTTAATACTACTATGAATTAATACTTCAACATTATCTAACATAAAATCATCTCTTTCTTAACTTAATTATAACATTAATTAAAGAAAAAAAGTAGTATACACTACTCAATTCTAAATGGATTATCAATTGAACCATCACCAGAGACATAGGTAACATTGGAGTTGAGATAGAAAACAGGCCTTATAATATAAACATCAGTATCAGCATATACCCCATGAGAGTTTATGTAAAATTAGTAATATTTCTATTGATTGGATTTTAGGAAGAATATAATTTTCTTTATCGAATTTTGATATGTTTTGTCGAACTATGTCGAAGTGCTTGCAAATAAAAAAATAACAGTTATAATAGATAACTGTTATCTGTATTTGGGATAGCGTCTGCTAGTCCATTTCTTTCTCCTCCTCTAAAAGGATTATGAAAGTAAAGGGGATGATGCGATGAACGAAGAACATTTCTTTCAATTAGTCATAGTTATTGTCCTTATCATCCTTGGTAAGGACAATAATAAAGACGCTAACAATTAAAAGTAGCGTCATACCAATTTTGGTAGGCGTTTCCTGAATACAGGTAACACTTACATATATAATATACCAAAGTTTTAAATAAATTACAATATTTTTTATTTGAGTTTCGGTTTTTTACGAAAAAATTTATAAATTTTTTAAATATTTGAAATTTTACATATTATTTAATTAATAATCATCATAAATCTTCCTTTTTTTCATGCCAAAATAAAGCACTTTTTATGCTTTTTTAAAATTCTTGATATTTTGTTGTTTTTTAAAGCTTTAAACTTAATTGTCTTGAGTCTCTAACTTCTATATCTTGCCATCGTTTTATTCCTTCATGGGCATACTTTAATATTTCTTTCATCCCTCTAGCAATTTGACTTAGCCACACAATAGTTTTACTTCTTAATGATTTTGATGCATATATAATTTTAATTGTTAATAATTTGCTATCTATTTTATCTGCTAATATCGCTATATGTCCCAGATGTATAGTAAGCATCATATTTAAATTATTCATACTTTTTAGTGTTCTTACTCTCATGTTTTCAAAATCATATTCCTGTTTTTTTCCTCTAAAATGTTCTTCTATTCTCCATCTAGACAAATATAATCTTACTATTCTTATAACATCTTCTTTACTTTCAATCTTGATGTTAGTAAGTAATTTCATCGGCTTATCTTCACTTAATCCATACACAATTACTAAAGTGTATTCTTTTTTGTTATATGGTAATGTGGCTTTTGTATAGCTTAACATTAATTCATATTCTTCATTATCATCAAATAATACTTTCATTGCTATTTTACCTTTTCTGGATTTAGCAACTTCTTCTACACTCTTTTTTTTGCCTTTAAATAACAACGTTCTTGTATCCTCTAATCTTACTATAAATGAATGCTCTTTTTTATCCATATAATCAAATATTTTTTTATCATCATATCCTCGGTCAAATATCCCTATAAATTTTTTCCCCACTATATTTTCAACAGCTTTTATACTATCTAGGGTATAAGTGTTTTTACTTTTGAAATTTTTGCTTTTACATGAGTATATTTTACTATAAACACTAATTGGTTGATTAGTATTTTTACTAAGTAACACTGCTTCACACACATTATAACCATTTACTATTCTTTTATCTGGACTTGATGCATCTCGAACACGATCTAAATCTTCTAACTTTTTGCTATATTCCTTATTGATATCACTATCATCAAATATTGCTATTGGCTCCTTCGTATTTATATGCTTTTTTACTTCATTTATATAATTTCTCCATATAATTTTTTCATACTCATCGTCCAAATTTGCAAAATTATCACATAATCTATCTATCGTATAATTTAATTTTATATCTTCATCTAGTGCTCTAGCCATGTTAGAGACTAAACAACTTCCACCTTTAGCAAGACCATATTGTGTTTCCATAACAAACTTTTTGGCTGGTTTATTAGTCCCATTTGCAATTTTTTCAGAAAAATTACAAATTTCTCTTTTCAACTCATAGGTATTTGTAGTAAAATTATTCATGTAAGACACCTCCATATTTTTGTTTACTATGATAATTTAGTATACAACTTTATTATACTAAACTTTGGAGTGTTTTACCTTATTTTTCAATCAAAAATCAGAAAAAGTTATCAACATTTTCTGATTTTTTCTTGTCAACTATTTTTTTCACCGAAACTCAAAATATTTTTTAATATTCAAACAATATATACAAATTATAATTTAAAAAAAGTATCCCATAAACTTGTTGCTTCTTGCCATTCATCAATTAGTTTTGGCTTTTCACCTTCTAAAACAAGTTTATTAGTGATTACTTGTTTATTCTTTTCTACATTAGATATTATATTATTTTCTTTATTATCCATATTATTAAATGTAGAAATAACTATTATACTTAATGTTAAAATAATGCTAGTTATCAACAATATTTTTTTCACACTACACCACTCCAATATATAAAACCAACAATATGTTTGTTTTTCTAGCAAAACAATACCAACATTTTGTATGCTTGTCAAGAGGTGATATATTTTGAAAATAGTAGCTAACGATTATAAGGCTAACGAAGTAATTAAAATTATTAGAGAATGGAGCGGCAAAACGCAAGAAGAATTTGGTAAAAGCATTGGTAGAAGTAAAAATGCTATTCAGTTTTATGAATATGGTCAAAGAAATTATGATTTTGAACTATTACTTAAAATAGCCAAAAAAGAAGGTTTAATTATTACTATTGAGAAAAAATAAGTAAAAATAGTGTAAATGCCTTTTATGACATACACAAATGTTATTTATAATGACATAATTGTCATGGAGGTAGTTATGTTTAAAGAATATCGAATGAAACTAAAAATAACTCAAGAAGAATTGGCTGAAAGAAGTGATCTAAACACTAGAACTGTTCAAAGAATAGAAAATGATGAAGAAATACCTAAGATTGAAACATTTGCCAAATTAATTAATGTATTAGAAATTAGTGATAAAGATATATTAAAATTAGTAAAAGATTTCCAAAAATAGGAATTGCTATATCAATGTATTTGTTTTATAATTTATTTAGAAACAAATGTTCGGAGGTAAATTATGGAAAAATTGTATCTTAATAGACATATTATGTGTATTGATTTAAAGAGTTTTTTTGCCTCATGTGAGTGTATTGAGCGAGGCTTAGATCCTTTTAAAGTACCTTTAGTTGTTGCTAATAAAAATCAAGGAAATGGAGCAATTACTCTAGCTGTTACTCCCTATTTAAAG
Organism: uncultured Bacilli bacterium; assembly: GCA_944332705.1. Taxonomy (GTDB): domain Bacteria; phylum Bacillota_I; class Bacilli_A; order RF39; family UBA660; genus Onthocola_B. The sequence goes on along the minus strand of CALVKM010000002.1, from coordinate 57,455 downwards.
AAGCAAGGGGTGGCATCAAGAAGTAGACTTTATGATATTCCAAAGAATATTAAATATACAATTGTTCCACCACGAATGAAATTATATATTGAAAAAAGCAAAGAAGTTGTAGGAATTTATTTAGATTATGTAGCACCAGAAGATTTACATGTATACTCTATTGATGAGTGTTTCTTAGATGTTACAGATTATTTAAAATTATATAAAAAAAGTGATTATGAATTAGCAGAGGAAATAATTCAAAAAGTCTATGATAAAACTGGCCTTACTGTTACCTGTGGCATTGGACCAAATTTACTCTTAGCCAAAGTTGCTATGGATATTGATGCAAAGCATCATAAAAATAACATTGCCAAATGGACTTATGATGATGTACCTACTAAATTATGGAGTATTACTCCCTTATCTAAAATGTGGGGAATTGGTTCAAGAATGGAGAAAAATTTAAATATTTTAAATATCTATACTGTCGGAGATCTCGCCAAATACGATCCTTATAAATTAAAAGATAAATTTGGGGTTATGGGCTTAGAGCTTTGGAATCACGCAAACGGAATAGATTTAAGTCGTATTAGTGATTTTAAAGTGCAAGCTAAAGATAAAAGTTATAGCCATTCCCAAGTTTTATTTAAAGATTATAATGAATCTAATATTAGAATAATTATTAGTGAAATGGTAGATTTATTATGTGCAAGACTAAGAAGCAATAACAAACAAACTACAGTTATTGGGTTAGGTATTAGTTATTCTAAAGATATTGGTAGTGGTTTTTATCATAGCTTAAAATTAGAATCTCCAACTGATGCAGCAAAAGAAATCGTAAAATATTGTAATATGATATTTGATAGATATTATGAATTTTTACCTATTAGAAAAGTAAGTATATCTTGTGGAGGTTTAATACCTAAAAAAGGTGTACAATTAAATCTCTTTGAAAATACTGAAACTATAGAAAATGAAGAAAAAATAAATGAAGCTATTGATGAAATTAAAAATAAATTTGGAAAAAATAGTTTAATTAAAGCTAGTAGCCTACTTCCAGATTCAACAGCAATTGAGAGAAACACTAAAGTTGGAGGACATCATGAATAAAGATAGAGGTATGATTAAATGGATGCCTTTTAATTCTTTAATGAATGGAAGAACTGTAGTAAATAATTTAATGAATGAAAAAAATAAAGTAAAAATGCCAGTTTTATCAGAAGATGAAAAGCAAGAATTAGAAAATAAAATAATTAATGCTTATTATACTCATGATAAACTATTAATAACTTATTATAAAAATGGGTATTTACTTAAAACTAAAAGTTACATAAAAAAAATAGATTATACTTATAAGATAATCTATTTAGAAAACAATATTAATTTATTATTTAGACAAATCACTAATATTATTCTGGGGTAATAGATACAAAATAATAATTATTATCATTACCCTTTTTGAATGTCCATTTATAGGTTTTTAAATTAGTTATATCACTATATTCTTTATTTCCTGTAGTATCAGTATAATTACCAATTAAGTTACTTCCTATAGAATCACTATATATTTCATAAGTGTTATCACTTAAAAGCTTAAAATACCCAAATTTTTCATAAATATATAATTCATCATTTAGAGTTGTAGCATGATCAATTTGTCTTATTAAAAAATCATTAGAACAGGTATTAGGATTCATTAAAGTAACATTAAAAGTTTGAGTTACTTCATCAAAAGTTAGTTGATAATTACCATAAATAGTAGAATCTGTAGTTATAAAACTTGTATCATTAAATAAAGACATAGCTTCTATGTTTAAATCATTTAAAGTAATAGAATCTCTACCACTTGCATAATGATTTAATATAAGAATCATTTTTTCAATATTACTCAAAGTATTTAGAGTTGTTCCTCCATAAAACCTATTAAGTATAGAACTAGAATTAAGACAATTATCAATATTTATTTTATTATAAGTATTAGTTACTATGTCAGAATTTATATCTATATCTTCTTCTTCAGTAACAATAATTTCTTCACCAGAACTAGTCTCTTTATCGCCATGAACTTGATCATAATATCTAAAGCCTACATAAAATGGTATAATTATATTCTTCCAAAAAAACCATACTATAAATATAGCTAAAATAATTGTTATAATTACATTTCTATCCCATTTAAATGGTGTTTTTTCTTTTTGTTCTTTATTTCCCTTAGTTGGTACTAACTTATTATTCGGCGTAACTGCTAATTTTTCTTCTTCATCTTTAAGTAATGGTTCTTGCATAATATCACACCCTTATTATAAATATAACATATATTAAAGAAATATTAAAGATGTTTTTTTATTTTCTTCTGTTTTCACTAACTATTTCAATATCTTCAGTTAATTGTTTAATTCTCTCAATGATTCTTCTAGCTTTAACAGTATCTTCACTACCCTTGGCAAGCGATAGATGTCGTTCTAATTCTTCAATTGTTAAATTAGAGGTAAAAAATGTTGTTAATTTATTATTCATCCGATATTGTAAAATTGTTCCCAGGATTTCATCTCTACCCCACACTGTAACATTTTCCGCTCCAATATCATCGATTAGTAAGATATCAACATTTTGTAAGTAATTTAATTTATCTTCCACTAAACTAAAGTCTTCTTTCATATTACGAAGTAATTCTGGAAAATAAACTATTTCGGTATTAGCATGTTTTTTTATTTCAAGTTCATTAAATAAAGCAGCGACAAGGTAAGTTTTACCACTACCAAATGAACCATGTAAGTATAAACCTTTTAGGGTATTAACGGGTTCATATTTATCATAAAACTCTTTTAACCATTTTATAGCTTTTAATCTTTTTTTATCACTTAAATCAATATCTTTCATTCGAGCATTTTTAAGTTCATTTAAAGTAGCTTTTTTCTCTTCTTCTTTTTGTATTAATTCTTTTTGATATTTACATGGCATATAAATAAATTTTAGAGTGTCATTATTTAGCGTTGGATATAAGACATTACCTTCTAGCTTATTTTTGCACATAAATAGTCCTTTACAATTACTACAATTAGCAAGTTCATTTACCGTATCCATTAGTTCAGAATTATGTTTTTTAGTTAATTCTTTATTTAATTTAAGTCTTTTAACTAATTTACAAAATTCCGGATTTTTTAATGATTCTTGTAAATTTTTTTCTAATTCTCTTTCTACTTTTTCATTTAATGTTAAATTCATTTTTTCCATTATTTAAACTCCTCAAATAAAGTTTCTAATTCTTTTTGTTCTTCTGCTGATAATTCTTCTTTTTCATTTTTTGTATTAAACCAAACAGGTTCTTTATTACTTGTAACTTTATTATCCATTTTCTTACTCATTCGTTTATTTTCTTTTTCGGCGAAATCCATAGCTTCACCAGCAGTTTTAAGGCCTGCCCGTTTCCATTGTCCCGCGATAGTTTCAATGTATGCTTGCGATAAGCGATTATTGTTTTTCCTTAGAACATAATCTAGTAAAACATTTACTACTGCTGGGGGCATTTCTAAATCAATTACGAGTGTCTCAATTATTTTAATATCCCTATTAGTAGGTTTTACTCCTTTATATTTTTTTCTTAAGAAATCAACAGGATTGATATTTTCAAACATTTGAATAATTTTACCGCGCATGGAATTATCTCCTGCTGGGGTTTTTAAGTATTCTGGTTGCGTTCTATAAATAAGAGTTGGCAATGCACCATTATGAAATTGATACATTTTTCTGGCAGCAAGTCGCAGATTATTTTTATCAATCATCCCATATTCATTTAAAACACTTCGAATTAATTCCACCATTTTTAAAGAATCAATATTATATAGAAATGCTAATTCATTAATTAATTCTTTCGTCTTTTTATTAAAAGCTTTTTCATTAATAATGCCTTTAGGGATACTTGAGGCAATTAAATCAAAATCAACTTGATCAGTACAATCTATATTACCAATACTCCGCTCAACACTTTCAAAGTATGGTAAATCTGAACAACTTGTATAAACTTCATTTATTTTTTTGGATATATCTAAATAGTCTTTAGTATCTATTTTTAATTTTTGATAAACTTTTTTTAAATATTCATATTCACTAGCTCCGATGTTATTATATAAAACAATGTTTAAAATTGGATGATTGAAAAACTCAATTGGAGATAATGGGGAATATAATTCATAGATGTAATTGTTAATATCCCCACTTTTAAAATATGTTTTAAGTAGACCTACGGCCTCTAAAGATTCACGAGCTTCTCTCACTGTATTTAGAGGACACTTTAAAATACTCATCAAATGATGATGATTAAGTTCTCTTGATATTTGTTTGTTTTCTTCTAAATCATTCCATAAAGTTAGATATAAACTTATCGCTAAATGACCAATGATTGGTTCATAAAATGTTGTAAGTATTTTACGATCAAAATCCGTCAGGATAGTTTTATTATAAATTACATATCTATCTGCTGGTAATAATGTAATCGTGTCCATAATAACCTCCCTTATATTTCTATTCTAAGTGTTTCCTTAAATTTTTGAAATCCCAATTTTTTATATAGTTTTTTTGCTAGTTCATTTTTATCCATTACACTTATTTCAATTAATTTAACTAACTTTTCATCCTTTAGCCAATTAATTGCTAACTCAATTAATTTTGTAGCAATACCTAATCCTCTATATTCTTCTTCTATGTATAAAGCATCTAAAATGCCAATTGATTCATTATTAACATAACAATAAATATAACCCACAATTTTATTATTTTCTTCACAAACAAAAGCATGAGTATTATTATTAATAAGTAAAGTTTGATATAAACCATTAATTTTTCCTATGTTAATGTATTTATCATAATTTATTTTTTCATCCTCAACTAACTTAGTTAATAAATTATCAAGTTGCAAAGAGTCATTTAAATTAGCACTTCTAAAATTCATTTTTATACCTCCAAAGAATTGGCTATAAAATCTATTATATCACTTTCATCTTCTTGGGGACTTATTTTATCTTCTTCAGTCATATCTGTAAAATATTTATTTAATTTCTTATTAATTGATATGGAATTTAGAGGATATCCTATATCTCTTTTTTCGGTTGGATTACTCACTAAATAAAAATCACTTTTACTCCAAGTATGAGTATATTCTCGTGTTTTATTAATTATAGCAATACCATAGACCCAACGAGCAGTAATTTTACCATTAACCCCATAATTATTAACTAAACTAATATAATGTTTAATCATCTCTTCATCAGTAAGTCTCTTACCCCCTATTCTTCTAACATTAGTTCCTGGTTGTAGTTTATCAGGAACACCTTCTAAAAATAAATTATCATCCATAGCAAGGACAGGAATATCTACTAGGTGTTGGTATACTCTAGCTTTAATTAAAGCATTATCGATAGCAGATGTACCACTTTCTTCAACTTCAATATTTAAATTTAAATCATCTAAAGATAATAATTCAATACCTTTTTTTAGTAGTCCTTCATAAAATCGATTTATTTTACTTTGATTAGTTGTTGCAAATAATAATTTTTTCATAATAGCAGTACCTCTTAATGAAAATTATATAACATTTTTAGCATTTAAGCAATCATCAGTAATATTTAGTTTTGAGTTTCATAATAATTATTAAGGTGTTGGTATGAAAAGAATTTGTTTAATTTTACTTTGTATAAGTTTATTTTTGCATCAGGGAATGGTTGTAAAAGCCGAGGAAGATTTAACTCCAACTGCTAAGAGTGCAATATTAATAGATTATGCAACTGGTGAAGTATTATATGAAAAGAATGCTGATGAGAGACTAGCTCCGGCATCAATGACCAAAATCGGTAGTATGTTACTTATTATGGAAGCAATAGATAGTGGTAAGTTATCACTTGATAATGAAGTAACTATATCTGAAGAAGCCGCTTCAATGGGTGGTTCACAAATATTTTTAGAAGCTGGTGAAGTATATACAGTTCATGATTTATTAAAGGGGGTTGCTATTGCTTCTGGTAATGATGCTGTTGTAGCTCTTGCGGAAAAAGTCGCTGGTTCACAAGGAGCATTTGTTGATATGATGAATGAAAGGTTTAAAGAACTTGGAGCGAATAACACAAATTTTGTGAATGCCCATGGTCTTGATAGCGAAGGACACTATTCTACTGCTCGTGATATGGCAACTATTGCTAGAGAATTACTTAAACATGAAAAAATATTAGAATATACCAGTATTTATGAAGAATATTTAGAGAAAAATGATGGCACTAAAACTTGGCTTGTTAATACAAATAAACTGGTTAGATTTTATGACGGGGTCGATGGTCTTAAAACAGGATTTACAGAAACTGCCGGTTATTGTTTAACGGCAACTGCTAAAAAAGATGATTTCAGGCTTATTTCAGTTGTTATGGGTGAAGATAGTACCGAAAATAGAAGCAGTGATACTGTTAAGTTATTAAACTATGGATTTAATACTTATAAAATTAATACTATTAAAACTAAAGATGAAGTTTTAGGTAAAGTGCGAGTTGAGCGTGGTAAAGAAAATTTTGCCGAGATTGTGTTACTAGAAGATGCTACAGAACTTCTTAAAAATACTGAAGATGTGAGCAATTATGAATTTAATTTAAAAGTTGATACTATTAAAGCACCAGTTAAGCCCGGGGATATCGTTGGTTCAGCAGAGATTATTGATAATGATGGCAATATTATTGATGAAGTTGATGTAACCGTAAAAAAAGAAATTAAAAAAGCTAGTTTACTTGATTATATGCTAAGAAATATTCAAATGTTTGCTAGAGGAAAAGATGTATTAAAACAATAAAAAAGCCTTAGGGCTTTTTTAATATACAAGTAATCTGTTAATAAAGTCATAATCATCTTCACTAGCTAGTACTAACATATTAGAAGATGTTTCTTTTTTTAATCTTAAATAATCATAATTATAATCAATAATTAATAAAACTTCATCTTTATCATTTAACATATAAAATTGATATACATAATTATTATCTGTATTATTATTTTCTGTATTATTTGCATCGACATTTTCAGTAAATACTAATAAATTACCTCTTTTTATAATTGTAGCAAATTCATCTAAAGTATCACTGTATGTAATTCTAACTAATTCATTATCACAAACTTCTTCTCTATTCTCTTCATATAAACATATAACCATTTGAGTGGATTTGGATACATATCTTTTCATATTTTCTAAAGAATATTCTTTAGTAAAAGACCATGTTCCTTTATTAAATATAACAATTAAAACAAATATAATAATTAAAACTACTAAAACTCCACAAACAATTAAAACTCTTTTTTTCATTTAACCTCCATCAATCTATTGTAAATTCAGCCGTAGTATATTTTCCATTAGGCCAATTATCAGATACTTTTACTACTATTCTATATCTACCTTCTTTTAACTCTCCATACTTTCTTTCCCAATTTAAATCCATTGTTAAAGTGTTATTTTCATCAACGGAATATCCTTCTAGAGTAGTTATTTCATTTCCAATTAAAGGTTTTATAACCCACCATTTTTCATCTTCATATTTTTCAATAGTATATTGTTTACTATAAGTATAATCACTACCACTTAAATCGGTAATTATTATTGTAGCACTAGTTTTTGTTAAAGTACCACTCACAATTTCCATAGTTACATTATCAGCTATAACAATGTCGCTTTCTTTAACTAAATAATCATCATTTAATACTGACATAATAACTATTCCTATAATTATTAAAAACACAATCAAAACAATTAAAGTTCTTTTTTTCAAATAAACCACTTCCTATCTTACTTACATTTAAACATAACTATTAAAAAAAGTAAAGCAATAAATCCTTGCTTTACCCTATTTTTTCTTTATATTCAATTTGTTTTTCATCAATATATTGATAACCTAAATGATTTTCGTTAGTTATTACTGGTTTACCTAATTCTTGTTCTAAATTGTCACGAGTATTTTTAGCAATTTTGCCACCTCTTTTTGCTATTTCTTTATTTTCCTTTAAACCATGTGGTTTATGTGTTTTTACAAGCTCTCTAGTAGCAATTTCTCCTAAATCTGTAAGAGCTACTTCTAAATCAGACATATTATCTCTTAGAGATTCTTTTCTTAAACCTTTAAAACCTTTATACTCTTTGGCAGTCATACCGGACCACTCTTTGTATATTTCATTGGTTAGTTGAGCATATTCATAACCTTCAGTAACACCAGCATTCTTCCATGCATCAGTGAGCTTTTTACGATTAAATATTCCCTTTATTCTTGCTTCAATCCAAGCATCATCATATCCTTTTTTACGATAATAATCAATTCCTCTAGCTATTGCTCTTTCTGGGTCAAATACTTCATCAATTCGCTCACTACCAAGGGATGCCAACCATAATTTAAATGGTTCTGCTTTAGGAGATGGCACTGATTCAATAAGCCTTAATATACCTTTAGTATCAAGTACATCTGTTAAATATTTTTTGCCATCAGATGATTCCATTTTCAGTTGTCCGATTTTTTCGGACAACTGACTTCCTTCATCTTTTAATTTTAATTTTAAATCATTCCAGTATTTTCTGGGTCTGTCACTACCTGTTAGTGCACTAATTACATCAACTACACTAAAGTAGTAATCTTCTTTATTATTATCCCAAACACTTCTTATTTGGGCTCCTTCAAATAAATTTGTTATTGTTTCTAACTTATTATTGTTCATTTTACCTCCTTTTCTGATTTTCTTAATAAATTATAACAATTATCATAGCGTGATGTGTTGTTACTATTGATTACTTTGTTTCCAAAGTTCTTCTCCTTTCCATATAGATTTCGCCCTAAAATAAAATCAAAAATAATAAACTAAAATCAAGGGAGGGCCTTAATATCTAATTAAATTATAACATTAAGTTTATCTTAAGTAAAGAAAAAAATGTTACTCGATGTAACATTTTAATCTAAAATTTTATTGATACCTTTTTTTATTTTTTCAATATCATTTAACTTTAATAAATCTGCTAGTTTACTGCGATTTTCATATATTTTTAAATTAGCTTCTAATTCATCTAATTTTTTTTCAGTTTTCTTTAGGACACTGCCTACATAACTTTTGGAAACATGATAATTATCCGCAATTTCTTGTAAAGTTAAATTTTCTTCATAATATAATTTAAAAAATTCTCGAGATTTATCATTTAATAATTGTTCATATATATCAAATAATAAATCATAATAAACAAACTCTTCCATTTACATCATATCCTTAAATAAACCATAGATATAATTTTCAATATCAAAAGGAATTAAATCTTCCATTTTTTCACCAAGACCAACAAATTTAACTGGTAAATTGACTTCTTCTTTTATAGCTAGAACAATTCCCCCTTTTGCGGTGCCATCAAGTTTAGTTAAAACTATACCAGTGATGTTAGTTATTTCTTTAAAAGACTGTGCTTGCATAATGCCATTTTGACCAGTTGTTGCATCAATTACAAGTAAAGTTTCATGCGGAGCACCATTTATTTTTGTCCCTATTACTTTATTAATTTTTTCTAGTTCCTTCATTAAATTAACTTTGTTATGAAGTCTTCCTGCGGTATCAATTAAAACTATATCGACATTTTCCTCGATAGCTTTATCAAGGCCATCAAAGATTACTCCGGCGGGGTCAATATTTTCTTTACCAAAGAAGAGTGAATCAGTACGGTCCGCCCAGATTTTTAGTTGTTCTACAGCACCAGCTCTAAAGGTATCTCCAGCAATCATCATAACCCGCTTTCCTTCACTTTTATATTTATAAGCAAGTTTAGCAATGGTAGTAGTTTTTCCTACACCATTTACCCCAACCATAAGTATTACTGTTGGGCCATCAGGATTTATATTTATTTTATCAGTGATAGATTCATTATTAACATAAATAATAAATAATTCATCAACTATGACTTCTCCTAAAAATTTGGTATCAGTTATGTTTTCACTTTTGACTCTACGCCTTAAACGGTCCATAAAGTCCATTACCGTTTTAACTCCAATATCAGCCATAATTAGCAAATTTTCTAATTCTTCAAAATATTCTTCATTTACTTTAGTATATTTTATACCAAGCAAATTTAATTTAGAAACAAACTCATTTCTTGTTTTTTCCAAACCAGTATCATATTTCTTAATCTCTTCACTAGTCTTTTCTTCTTTTTCTTTTGTTTTAAAAATATCTTTAAATTTACTAAATAATCCCATATATCCTCCGTACTAATATTTTACCACAAAGATAAGTATTTGACTATTATTAATTTTTTTGCTATAATTTATTCAGTTAGAAAAACTTTACAAACAAAAAGAAAGAAGGAATTTTTTTAATGGAAAATAAAAATAATATACCCACTAGAGTAATTGCTCTTGGTGGTTTAGGTGAAGTTGGAAAAAACATGTATTTGATTGAACATGATAGCGAGATTTTAGTAATTGATGCTGGAGTTATGTTTCCGGAGGATGGATTACTAGGTGTTGATTATGTTATTCAAGATGTATCATATTTAAAGAAAAATGCTAGTAAAATTAAAGGTTTATTTATAACTCATGGTCATGAAGATCATATCGGAGGAATACCTTTTTTACTACAAGCAATTAATATACCAAAGATTTATACACCAAAGATTGCAAAAGATTTAATTGAAAAGAAATTGGTAGAAAAGAATATCAAATATGAAAATTATGAAATAATTACACCAGAGTTAGAAGTAAAAACAAAGTATTTTAATATAACTTTTGTTAATACTACCCACTCTATTCCGGATTCTTATGCCTTTTTGATTAAGACACCGAATGGGACAATATTTGAAACTGGAGACTTTAAATTTGATTTAACTCCAGTTGGACCAATGGCTGATATTCATAAAATGGCTCAGGCGGGAGCAAATGGTGTTACCCTACTTTTAAGTGATTCAACTAATGCTTTATCTAGTGGATACTCTAAAAGTGAAAGTGCTGTTGATAGTACCTTAAATGATATGATAGGTAGACACTATGGAAGAGTTATAATTGCCACATTTGCTTCAAATATATATAGAATAAAACATATTGTTGAAACATGTAAAAAGTATAACCGTAAGATTATTGTTTTTGGTCGTAGTATGGAAAACTCTATTGAACTTGCCCTAAATAATGGACTTATCAATGATAAAAGTTTATTTATTGAAGCAAATGATGCTAAGAGTTTAAAGCGTAATGAAATATGTATTTTGTGTACTGGTTCTCAAGGTGAACCCCTTGCGGCTTTATCAAGAATTGCTAATGACCAACATAAACAGATTTCATTACTTGGGGATGATCTTGTAATATTTTCATCTAACCCTATTCCAGGGAATGCCGAAAGTATTAATAAAATTATCAACAAATTATATTTAAAAGGTGTTAAAGTCTTTACTAATTCTGAATTCAGTGATGTTCACACATCAGGACACGCTAAAGAAGAAGAATTAAAGTGGATGTTAAGAATTATTAAACCTAAATATTTTATGCCAATGCATGGGGAATACAGAATGCTTAAAAGACATGCGGAAATTGGAATAGATTGTGGTGTAAAGCAAGAAAACACCTTTATATGTTCTAATGGGGATGTTTTAGAACTACTTAATGGTACTGTTAAGAAAAATGGTACTGTCCAAGCAGGAGATGTTTATGTTGATGGTTCTCGTGTTGGAGATATTGGTAGTGTTGTTATAAAAGATCGCAAACTGATGAGTCAAGATGGCATTCTTATTACAATACTTAATATAAATACTTTAACTCGTAAGTTACTACTTAAGCCAAATGTTACAGCAAGAGGATTTGTTTTAGTCAATGAAAATCAAGAATTAATGAACAAAATAGAAAAGAAAATTGCGGAAGTTGTTAATAATTTCTTAGCTAAAGGGCCTTATACCTATACAGATTTAAAAAATCAAATAATACTCGAGTTACTACCATTTATTAATAATTTAACAGGTAGAAAGCCAATAATTCTGCCAGTTATAATGGAAGTAAATCAAGCAAATAATTAAGACTATTAAAATTTTAAAATTTGTAGTATAATTAAAGAGGTGAAGCTATGCAAACATTTATCCAATATGGTATTATTGCCATAGTACTTATTATTATATCTTTAGTTATAGTTAAGTTGTCAAAGAAAAACTTCAATATTGAAGCTAATAAATTAATAACTTATCTTGGTGGTAAAGATAATATTGTTAATGCTGAATGTAATATGTCAAGATTTAAAGTAATACTTAAGGATGTATCTAAAGCTAACAAAGAAGGTATTCAAAAACTTGGTGCTAAAGGTATAGTAGAAATTGATAATCAATTAAAAATAATATTTGGCAAAAATGCTAAACAATTAAAAAAGTATATCGAAGAAATTCTTTAGATATACTTTTTTTATAACTTTTCAATATCTAATATATCAGTTATTCTAATAAGTCCGCCATCTAATGTTAAGAGATTTAAATTAGTTTTACCTATTAAATCCGTTTCTAATGTCTTATCTTTTAAAGTTACTTTTACCCTACTTTTATAAACATGATTACTTGATGCAAATATTTCATTAATTTTTTTGTTAATGTCTTTGGGATTATTTCTTACTACACTCTTACTACTTCGAAATAAATCTTCATTGTTATCAAGTTTTTTATTGATAGGATTAGCAAATACTCTAGGTTTTTCCACAGCCTCACCTCACTATATTTTATGATAAATTTAGAAAAAGAACACATAATAATAACATGAATAAAATTATTAATAGTAAATATATGTTAATTATTCCCTTATTTATTATAATGATTATTAGTTTACTTAATATGCAAAATGCTAAGGCTTTAAGTACTTTATATGAACATAATTTAATTAAACAAATAATATTTTTTGGTATAGGTATTATTTTAGTTATTATAATAAGCAAAATAAATATTAATACTATTTTAAAGTATTCTAAATATTATTACTATATTTCAGTTCTATTACTTGTTTTAGTATTATTTTTTGGTAAAAATATTAATGGATCAACTGCTTGGTTTGATTTTAAATTATTTTCTTTTCAACCTAGTGAACTAGTAAAACTTACTTTGACTTTGTATTTGAGTAGTATAGCAGCCTTTAATAAACCAGATTTTAAACTAATATTAAAAGTTATAATTATTACTTTAATTCCTTCAATACTGGTATTTTTAGAGCCTGATACTGGGGCAATTATCTTTTATTTTTTAATTGCTATAACCATCTTACTTGTTGCAGGAGTCAAAAAATATTGGTTTGTAATTTTTGGAATAATTATTATTCTTTTATTAGGAACTTTTATATTACTTTATATTTATAATCAAGATTTACTCATAAATTTAATTGGTACAAGTTTCTTTTATAGAGTTGAGAGACTTATTACTTTTAGTACGGAATCTAGTTATCAGTTAGAAAACGCTATTATTGCTATGGGATCTGCAACTATTTTTGGTAGTGGTTTAAATAAGGTAAGTTTATATATACCTGAGGCACCAACTGATTTTATATTTGCATTTAATATTAGTAATTTTGGAATAATTTCGGGAATTATAGTAATTTTATGTTACTTACTTATTGATATATTTTTAATTAATAAATATTTAACTGTAAAACAAAAACAAATAAAACTAGTTTTAATTAGTTTTATTAGTATTTTTTTCTTCCAACAATTTATTAATATTGGAATGAACTTAGGATTACTCCCTATTATTGGTATACCTCTACCATTTTTGTCTTATGGTGGTTCAACAATTATAATTTATTTTATGTTTTTAGGTATTATTCTAAATATATTAAATAAATCCGTCTATTAATATGGCCCAAAAGAATTATAATTGTAGGATGTACTATAATATGGCATAGGATATGGTCTTGGTGGGTATGGTCCATATGGCGGATATGGTGGATATGGGGCAACATTATATATTGGTCTTGGACGAGTTAAACCTACTGCTGCTCCACCAACTAAGGCACCAGTTAAAAATGGAAATACAAAACGATCATTATTATTTACAGGATGATACATTGTATTATATTTTGGATTCATAAGAAAACTCCTTTCATAATATTGTATGAAAGAAGACTACTTTGTTTAGTTTAATCGCCTAGTTTTAAAGTCACAAAATTTAATAGTATTCTTTTTCATAAGTGTCATCTAACACTTCTTGATGGATTTTTAAAAACATTTTAGCTCTTTCTTCTACTATTTCTCTTTCTTCATTATAAATCTTACTTTTTTTTAGATTGTAATCTTCATATCTATTAATTGCATCATTGACAATATCATCAATTTCAACTATTGATTTTCTATATGTTATACATACCGGTGGAAATTCATCTTCTGGATACTTAATATCAAAATTTCCTAAATATATAAAATCATCATAGTTTTTCCGGCAGTCAGCCATTAAAGTTAAGTCATACATATATAAATAATTATATTCATCTGGGAAAAACTTTAAATCTTTACATCTTTCTACTACCATCGCATAAGTTTCCATACCAATAGAACGCGAACTATATCTTTCAATATAGTGAACAAAGCCTGTTTTAATAAATTCTAAATTATTAATTTCATCTAATGTTTTAGGTATTGTTTTATCTTTTGTAATCTTTAATAAACATGTTTGAAATCTAGGAAAATCATAATTCCACTCATAATCTCCTTTAATTATTATTAAATACTTTCCATCATAACTTTGATTAGAATGTTTTATTTTTATTGCAAAAGCATCTCCTATTTGCCATTTTTTTACTTTACTTTTATTTATTTGTTCTGACTCCATTTAGTAATCCTCCATAATTAAACTATTGTAATATAATAAGTAAATATTTATTCTACCAACCTGAAACTATAAATAGAATTTTCTTCCATATTATATATAAACAAAATATAATAATCATTACTTTCTCTAAATATTGCATAATAATTACTATCACTTATTAATTCATCATCAATATATTCATCTATTTTTTCTATTCCTTCATCAGTTAAATGATACTTTAATCTAATTCTAACAAATCTTAATACTCTTTCTTTATCCATTTCTAATACATATTCATATTCTAAAGCTTTATTGAAATCTTCTTTGTTATAAATTAATTTTTCAAATATAGCAATATTTATAGCTTCTTCACGATATAACTCTTCTATTTTTTCAGGCTTTATAATATCTATATTATATAGATCTAAATATAGTCTTTGTGGATTAAATTTATAAATTAAATCTGAAATAAATAATCCAAAAAAGGTAAAAGCAAAAGCTACTGCTATAACTATAAATATATATTTTAAAATTGAATCATTATTTTTCCTTATATGTTCTGATTCCATTTAGTACTTCCTCCAAAATATACACTATTGTAATTATAATATATCAATTTTTATATTCAAATTCAAGATATATCATCTATATTTGTTTTTTTATTTGTATCTACTAAATCAGATATTCCACCAGCACTTAATGCTGACATTAAACATATTAATATAGATTCTATTATATTGTCATCTATTTCTATAAAAAAACATATTACTCCACTTATTATGCCAATTATAACATTTTGTATTGGTATGTATCTATTTGGTATTTCTTCTATAAATATTTTAGTTATTGCTCCACATATATATGTTACTAACATAACTATTACTGATATTGTCAAAGTCATTTCTTTCCCCCCTTTAATAGAATAAGAATTGGACCGACCAATTCTTATTCAAATAATAATATATCAATAACTAATTAATCATCAAAATCTACTTTTGTTAATGTATCTCTTTTCTTCTTGTTTTCTTTTTTTATAATAGGGCCATATATTTTATGTAATTCTTCCATTGGTGGCAAATTTAACATTAAATTAAGAGCCATAAAACTATTTTTTTCAATTTCAGCATGATTAACCATATTATAAACACTACTTTCCCGTAAATTATAATTGATATAACATTTATACAATTCATCCTTTAATTCTTTCAAAAAGAATAATTTCTCATGTCCATTAGTATAATCATCTGTTGAAGGAATTATATCAAAATTTCCTAAATAAATTAATTCTTTATATATTCTACTTCTTTTTAACAATGCTAATTCAAATAAGTAATAATATAAATAATCATATTCATCTGGATAAAATTTTTTTGATAATTGTCTTTCTACACATTCAGCATATGTTTCGCTACCTTTAAGAGGAAAATACCTTTCATAAAAATGAATGAAACCTACTTTTATAAATTCTAGAGCATCTATTTCCGCTTTATCTTTAGGTAACTGTTCATTACTAGTTATTTTAGCCCTAAATTTACATCTTATGTCACAACTAGTTTCATAAGGTGCTTCATACAATATCAATATTAAGTATTTATCAACTTCTTCTAATTTTAATGCAAATACATCTCCAACTTGCCAATTTTCATATTTTTGTTTTTCTAATAATCCCATTGCGTACAACCTCCAAAATATAAATTATTGCAATTACAATATATCAATTTTTATATTCAAATTCAAGATATATCAATAAAAAAAAAGACTTATTATTTCATAAGTCCTAAAAAGTAATTTTTCTTACCCTTCTTTATCAGCAATACTTTTTCATCAATGGCATCACTCTTAGTTATTATTTTTTCTAAATCAGTTTCTTTTTTGTTATTAATACTTATAGCATTACCACTAATCATTTCGCGAGCTTCTCTTTTACTGCTTACAATTTTGTTATTTACAAGCATATCTATTAAACTTGTATTATCTTCTACTTCAAATGTTGGAACATCTTTAATTGAAGAAATTATTTCATCACTTGATAAATTCCATATTTTATCAGAGAATAAAGATTCACTAATATTTAAAGCTTTTTCATATTCTTCTTTACCATGTAAGAAAGTAATCATCTCTTTTGCTAAAGCTTTTTGAGCTTTTCTTTCTTCTGGATGTTCTTTAACTTCTTTTTCTAGAGCTTCTATTTCTTCTTTACTTAAGAATGTTAATTTTTTCAAGTATTCAATTACTTTTTCATCTTCGGTATTAATAAAGTATTGATATAATTCATAACTTGATGTTTTATTTATATCTAACCATAATGCTTCACCAGATTCACTTTTACCAAATTTAGTGCCATCAGCCCGAGTTATTAGAGGTACTGTAAAGCCATAACATTTAACATCAGCCCCATGAATTTTACGAATTAATTCTAAACCTGAAGTGATATTTCCCCATTGGTCTTGACCTCCGACTTGCATTGTTACACCGTGTTCTTCGAAAAGTTTTAAAAAGTCAATTGATTGCAATATCATATAAGAAAATTCTGTATAAGTAATACCAATATCTAATCTTCTTTTTACGGTATCTTTAGCAAGCATGTAATTAATATTAAAGTATTTACCATAATCTCTTAAGTAATCGATTGCTTGCATATTACAAAGCCAATCAGCATTATTAACAATTTCTACATTGCTTCCTAAAATAGTACTAACTTGATTTTTAATACATTCAATATTATGAGCAACCGCTTCTTTGCTAATCATTGGGCGTTCAACATTAGGTTTAGGATCTCCGATTAAACCTGTACCACCACCAGCAATAATTATTGGAGTGTGTCCAGCTTCAAGTAATCTTTTAGATGTGGCAATTACGGTACAATAATGTCCTATATGAAGACTATCACCAGTTGGGTCTACCCCAATATAAAACTTCAGACCTCCTTTGTTAATAGCTTCTTCAACATCAGGACTAGTAACATCATTAATAAGTCCTCGCCATTTTAAATCTTCAAATACTGTCATAAAATTTCCTTCTTTCTAAAATTTAAAAAAGGATGGTACCACAAAGGAGTGCATTAGCACGGTACCATCCTTTTTTTAACTTGATTTTCCTTAACGCGGATTAAACGCATCAGCTCTGGAGTCGTAAATTCCATTCATCACTGATTGCTAGTATTATATCATATGCTTGAACTTTTTTTCAAGTACTAACTGTTACAATCTATGCATATTGTGCAACTTTGCATGTAACTTGTTAAACGAGATTTTAAATCATTAACTTCTTCTTCAGTCCAGTAATCGTCAGGATTTGTAAATCCACCAGTATCAAGTGAAGTTTCATCATCAAAACCTACGATAGTACCATTATTAACAAATATTACCGCCGGAACATAAATTCTTGGGTTACCTTCTTCATCATCTGTTAAATAGCCAGCAAGTAATTCTACTATTTTTTGATAATTTTCGGAGTTGTTACTTCGGTCTTCTCTAATATTATAATAAAGTATTTCACTTATACCCACATCTTCAGCTACTTCATTTAAATATGGAACATATGCCCCACACCACTGACATTCTGGAAAACCTAAATAAACTATACCACTACCACCATCTAAAACATCAATGATTTCATCAACAGTAGCATAAGTAAAGACATTATCATCAGGCATGCTTGAGTATTCTTCTGCAAACTTTTCAGCATCAGTTGGAGTTGCTTCAACATTTTCTTCATTATTATCACGAACAAGTAAGAAAACTACTACTCCAATTAAAATTACAATTATAGCAACAAGACTAATAATTAATCCTTTATTTTTCATACACTTTTCCCTCCACATACAAAGAGTATCATTAAATTAGTAATGTTGTCAATAAACATTAAGTTTATTTCACTAAACTTTCCGTTTACCTACTCACAATCTGGTAAAACTTCTAGAGGAATATCATAAGTTATAACATTATCATCAGTAGTTAATCCATTAATTCTTATATAAATATTTTCACAAACACTATCACAAGTACAAGAATAATTATTAAAACTAAAATTATTTATATTAAATCTTATTTCATCTAAATAATAAGATAAATTATAACTTTCAGCATTTTTCTTATTCAAACTACCATATTTAGCAATTCTCGATTCATCATTTTCATGTTTTTCATATAAAATGCATTCTACAGCTACAAATTTTGGTTCTTCAGCTTCTCCACAATAATTTATATCCGAAATATAAATAGATTTTTTACTATTGTTATAAGCAATAACCCCTTCAATATCAAAAGAATCATTGCTACATGTAAGAGATGAAAAATTGAATGAATCTTGATCTTGTGATACATAAAGACCAAAGATAGTTGTACAAATTGATAGAACAACTAGTCCTATAGCTACAAAAGTGGCTATTTTTTTACCATTATTTTTTTCTTCACCTTCGATTAATTCTGTAATACTTACATCAAATTCTTCACTTAATTTTTTCAAAAGTTCGATATCTGGTACACCACGCCCATTTTCCCATTTAGAAACAGCTTGGGCAGTTACATTAAGTTTATCCGCTAACTCTTTTTGAGTTAAATTATATTTCTTTCTTAAATCATAAATAAATTTACCTATTTTTTCTGAATTCATATTACCACACATAAAGATTATATCAAAAAAATGGTTAAATATAAAGAGTTTACTCTTTTTTCTTTCTTCTATTTCTAGTTAGGTCTTTATGCTCAGTAAAAAATGGATTATCTTCAGGTATCGGAATATCTAGCGATATTTTCGTCATTTGTTCAAAATAGTCTTTTTGCAATTTAATATCACTGTCTGAATCATAACTATAATTAGGCACAGTTTGTCTCCGATATTCTTGAACATCTTGCAAAGGCATTTCATGTTTACTTTGCATCATAGCAATTTCCTTTTTAGAAAACTTACATTCTTTAATAAAATTTAATTTACTAATAACTCTATTAATTAGAAATAAACCACTAGAATTACCTTTTTTTAGTTCACATTCGATCATATAATTAGGCTTTAATACTTCTCCATTTACAAAAGGAGTTGTTTTATCAAACACTATTTCAAATAAACCATTATTATAATCTAAATTATATTTAGCTCTTAGAGTTTTTAATGTTAATGTTTCTTCTAAATGATTTATTGGAATATTCCATTCTTTTTGCAAAAATGCTAATACATCTTCTAAAGATTTAAAATTTTTTTCAATTCTCTTAGAAATAGATGTTTTATCATTTAATGGCCTTTTTACCGTCCATTCTTCATCCCCATTACTAACTCTCCTTCTTACATTAATTCGATATTTCTCTAATATACCTTCACAATCATAATAAGTATCAACATTTTCGATATATTGTGCTTCTCCTAAACCAAGTTCATCTCTAACTATTTTAAAGCCTTCTGTAGGTTTGATATTTGCTTCATCTGTAAAAACGTATTTTTTTTCTTGTTCAATTTCATTTGCGGTAGCTTTTAAAGTTTCTTTAATTATATCTTTTATTTCTTCAGGACTTCTGCCATCCTTTTTTAATAAAGTTTTTAATAAATCTAAATCAATTCCTAAAATATATTTTTCTTTTTTTAATTCGGAATTAAGAATTTTAGAACATTCTGATATATCTTTAATCAAGCCATCCTTTCTAATAAATATTTTATTGCCGCTATATATACTTGATTTACAATTTGATTCTAAAAAGCATTCCGGATAATTAGCTAATATTGGTACTTTTGAAAATAATTCAGCACAATAATACTCATATTTTTCTTGATTATTTATTTCCGCAATAATAAAATGTTCATCATTTTGTCTATTATATAAAAGTTTAGCATAACGACTTATTATAGGATCTGGATTATTTAGATTTTCTCTAAATAAGTTTTGAATTTCTACCTCCGTTGTATTCCAAGTAAATTGAAAACCTAATTCTTTTATGAAATTGCCAAAAATCGCTTCCAACACTCGAGTATTTTTTCCAAAATAAATAGTATCATATAGTTCAAATCTTTTATTAAAGAAATTAGCAATTAAATATTCAGCTTTGGCATCATAAACTATTTCTAAAGAATCATCAATATATTCTAAATCTATATTGTCTAAAATAGCTGAAAAGTCATTTCTTTCACCAGTAACATAAAAGGAATCTCTAAATATATAATCTATTCTATCAATATCAATTCCTCCAGATAGTAATTTGGCTAAAATCATACTCAAATTATTATCATTACTATCATAATTATTACCCTTAATGTCTTCTTTCATTTTAATTAAATCTATTATTTTTTGTAAAACAACTTCCCCAAAATTTTCAACAACAACTTGATGGATTTCACTATTTTCATCAAGTAATATTTCAATTGTTCTATTTTCATGAGTCCCCAGTAAAAATTGCTCGGATACATGTGAGAAGCAACCATGTCCAATATCATGTACTAGAACCATACATTTAATTGCTTCTTCATCTTCTTTGGTAATTGATAAAGTACTATTAAATTTTTTCTTACATATTTCAATTAATTTACAAGCTAAATAATAAACCCCTAAACTATGTTGATATCTTGTGTGTATTGCATTAGGATTTGTATTTAAACCAAGTTGACTTTTTTGTTTCATATCATTAAATTCTTTAGTATTAATAATTTTTTCATATTTATCATCAATGGTAATTTTTCCCCATATATCATTTATTACTTTCATTTATCCTCCTTATATTTGCGTATCATTTACGCATTAAATTCAATTTTTAAAAATGTATATTTAAAATACATTTTTACCTTTTTTATTATTTTTAAACTTATATACTTTAGCGGGTTTATTTCCTTCAAAATTTTCCGTCAAATCCGTTTCTGTGATTAAATCTAAACTAAGAATCTTTTTGCGAAAATTTCGACGATCAAATTTGGTTTCCAATATTGTTTCATATACTTTTTGCAACTCAGGAATAGTAAATCCTTTGATAAATAATGATTTTAAGACATCTGTATCTAATATTTTCTTTTTAAGTTCTTCAAGACAAGAGTTTAAAATATCATTATGATCATATGCAAGTTTTGGAATATCCGATATATCAAACCATTTGGCATCATCAGTCTTTAGAGTTTTTGTTAAGATTTTAACTCTATAGCGATCAATTACTCCAATATAAGCAATAGCTATCATACGCATTACTGGAGATCTATCAACCTTATCAAAAATACCAGCAGTATATAAATCAATATTTTCTATGCCAACCTTTTCTTTAATTTCTCTTTTAGCACCTGCAAGTAATGTTTCATTGTTATAAAGTGCTCCCCCAACTAAAGCCCACATATTTTTATATGGCTCATTTTTTCTTCTAATGAGAAGTACTTTTACCATTCCCTTATCCACTGTAAAAATGGCAGTGATTACATGTAGGCCTTGCCTTTTATATAGTGGATTATTAACTTCCATTATCATTCTCCTTCCTACTATAATTATATGCGTATTTTTTACACTTGTCAATTATTTTTTAAAATAATTTTTTGCTCTTTACTTATTTAATAAATAAGAGTACAATTAATTGGGTGATTAAAATGAATGAATTTTATGAATTAAAAATTATTGATGCGGATGCATGGGTAAGACATAGTAATGAGGATAGTATCTATTTTACTAAAGAAAAAATTAGTAATGCAACACTACTTTTAGAGCGTCTTTATCCTTATGAATCCGGTTACTTATATACGGATTTTATTACAGGAAGACAAGTAGTTATTGAATCTAATGATAGTGCTAGTCTTATAATTCCTAGTAGAATATTTGTTCCAAATGTATTATCTAAAATATCAAAAGAAGAAATACTCCAAAAATCCTTTGATATTTTAGATAATGATGAACTTAATTATTTAAATATTAGTGAAGATATATTATATAATAGTGCTTTTTGTGAAATTATTTCTAAAAGAGATAATACCCAAACTATACCTATATCTTTAGTAAAAGAAGAAATAGAAAAATATAAAAGCAGAACCAGAAAAAGAACTAAGTCAGAATGATTTAGTTCTTTTTTTAAAATAAAAAGCCCTAAAGATAGGACTTAAATATCAATCTGGTGGAGAATGTGGGATTCGAACCCGCGACCCCCACGGTGCAAGCGTGGTGCTCTAGCCAGCTGAGCTAATTCCCCAGAACAAGAATATCTTACCATATATCGGTAAAATAATCAAGGGCTAAATTAATGTTCTTCCACAATTTTTATTAAGCCTGCTTCAACTTCTTCTAGGGCACGACCTAATTCCCTTTTGTTTTTGTACTCAGATTCTTTCATTTGAAAGTGTTTTGTTTCTAACATTTGTTTACTTCTAATTGATGCAACATGTACTAATTTGTACTTAGAATCAACGATATTAAGTAATTTATCAATTGATGGATATAACACCTTTCTCACTCCTCTCTCTTTAATATATATAATACCCACTTTGAAAAGTAAAATCAACAAAAAGTTTAAGATTTGACACTAATTTGACATAATTCTCTTAAAGCTTGTAAAATTACAACCATTGCCCAAGTATCTTGCTGACAATAAATTCTTAGGGCTTCATAATATAAATCATATTCTTCTTTTGTCATTTTATTATAACTAGCATAAGCAACAATCGCTTCAGTTCCGTTTTTAACTGTCAAGTCTTTGTAGGATAAATCACTAAAAACTGGTAAAGTTTTTTTGATAGAATAAGAACCACTTAAATCTTTGTTGTAATAATTTGGGAGGCTTGCCCTTTCTTTATCAAAACCTAATTCTTCATAAAGTTCAGTTTTAGTATTAACTAACCAAAGCAGGTCAAAACCCCGATTATACATTTTCATGAGTTTCTCGCGATATTCTGGAAATATGGCTGCTAATTCTTTAATACGGCCTTTTTCAAAAGCAACATTTTGCGCAAATAAAGTGCCTTTATCAGGATTAATATATTTACACAAAGCTTTGACTAATTCTTCTCTTTCATCATTATCAAAAGTTTTAGCTAAAAAGATATAATTATCTTTTTCTTTATCACATACACCTGGAGCATGTTCGATATGTAAACTAAATTCAAATGGCGATTGAATATAAGGTTTTTCCCCGCGAAATCTTGGCATTGGACAAGGCATTGTTTCAAAATCCAAGTGATATATCGGATATTCTAGAGCATTTAGACCTGCTCTTATTTTTTCGGTATCAATATAAGGCTTATTAAATCTTAGTGAGTCTCTTTGAATTTCATGTTTTTTACTCGTAATCCATTCTTCTGGTATATCTAACATATTAATATATCCGGCATTGATTAGTTCTAAACCTTTTAATCTTTCGCCATCTAAAGTTTTAAAACCAAAACCATTATTTAAGTAATTTAAACAAGAATTTTTAGCGGGAATCATTTTACCGCAGACAGGACCTAGGTAAATACATTCTTTGACTTTTTTTCTTTCACACCACTTACCCATTGGACATGGAGACGCATTTAAATTAAAGAGATATTCTTCTAGGCTTGCCTCAGTTTGCTTGATAATATTTTGGTATTCTTCAGTAACTTTGGTTAAATCAAAAAATACTACTATTTCATTTCCTTCATTATCAGGATTGTAAATAGCTTTTTTACCTTCATAAGTACCATCAAAAACATAGTTGTGATTAAGTACCGCTAAATAATAGTGAACATTTTTTAATCTTTCTTCATTGTGTGATTCTTTGTATTCACCTTCTAAAATAAATCTTTGAATGGCTAAGTCAAAAATGTAAGATCCAACAGAACTATATCTATCAAATAATTTTTCTTTTTGTTTTAGGTAAGCATCCAAAGGCATTTCACTATCAAGCGGATAGCCTTCTATTTCATCTTTTAAATAATAACAATTTTTATCTTTGTCAAAATGAAATATGGAATATTTTTCACCCTTTTTATGATTTGCTTTTAGATTAACATATTTATTAGATGTTGTTGCTTTTACTTCAATGATATTTATATCATTATCTACCTCATTATAAATATCGACATAACAAATATATTTTATACCGTTTTTATTAAATTCAAAAGATTCTTGGCTAAAGGTATCTTCTGCATAGGTACTTTTACCACCGAAATATTTTTTAGTGATACGGCCCGCTTCAATTTCGACCATTTTATAATAAGGCATCATGGCTTCCATTTGTTTATTGACCTTATTAGTTAAATCAACTTCATAAGTATCATCTTCAAAAATACTACCTAATATTTCTTTTAATTGTTCGCTTTCTTCTTCGTGTTTATATTCTTTATATGTAATATCGGCATCCAGTTTTTCACTTTTTATTTCTTCTAAGGCCGCATATCTAGGACAACGACTATAATTGATAAAATTAGTTTTAGTAATTGCCATTTTACGCTAAAACCTCAGCAGTTATTACATCATCTTTATTAGTAATTTTAACTCTTAAATCATTTAGGGTATCTTCACTATTTCTAGGGTCTTCCACTACACCTTCTGAATTAGAAATAATAACATTTGCTAAGGCAAGTTCCTCAACAGTCATATAGACATCACTAGTTTCTGCAAATAATTCTTCATGACCTTCCGCATATATTACAGCATTTTTTTCAATTGCAGCAATTTTTAAATCATACAAATCTTCTTCATAATTCACATCAAAATCATAAGAAAACATATTGGCTAATGCAAAATAACCAACTGTAAAAACCGCTAAAAGGGCTATTAAACCAACTGATACAGCTCCCCTATTATTCTTCATTTTTCTCCTCCATTTTACTAAATCCCCGATATTCCCATAATGGAAATTCATCTCTTATTTTCATTATTTCACTAAGCATTTTAGTTTTTAATTTATCTCCCTTAAACTCAAAATATTTAGTTACTGTTTCTTCTAGATTCTCTTTAGCAACTTCTTCTTCATTTAGAGAATTATATAAATATGGAATAACTATAAACTTATCAACAAATTCTATATCTTTATTTCTAAATATATAATTACTTTTTAACATTTTAATAAATTTTTTATAACTTTTAATATTATGATGATATATTGAACTTCCTAATAAGCAATAATCTTTGTTAGTAAAATATTTATATTTTTTATTTTTTAAATAACTATCAATTCTTTTTTTATTAGATAATTTAGTACTAATAATCTTTTTATTATCTATTTTATATTCTTTTTTATAATAATAGTTCATTTTAGGAATAATTAATTCTTTATCAAGAATACCACTAATTATGATATCAAAATATTTTCTATCAACTACTCCGTAAGCAATAATTACCCCATCAACTAATTTATAAATTCGATCCCATTTTTTAATATAAGTTATAACTTCTTTATCCTTTAATAAATTACTAATTAAAGCCTTAGTATCTTTAGGTATAATTAGATCTTGTTCTTGAATTAAAATACATTTACTAATTAGATAATTTAAAAAGACTCTATTTTCTAATAAATAATCATTATTTATTTTTTTAGTCATTAAATGTTTTAAAATATTATAATCTTCTAAATCTAGAGACATTATAACATATTTAAAATAAGTATTTTGAATTTCTGCTATATCATCAATTAATTTATCCTTTTTAGCATTTTTAGTTTCTATTTTGATGCCACCATATATTTCTCTTAAAGAGTTATAATCGTTTATTATATTAATTAATTCATCTTTCTTTAATTTTTTTAAGTAAGTTATATAATTATCTCCTAAAATCATTTTATCCACCCATAATAATTATATAATAAAATAATTTATATTTCCATGGTAAATTTATGAAATATAGAAAAAAAGAAGCCTTAACGACTTCTTGATTCTTCTTGTAAGATGTTTGCTACTAATCTTCTTATGTAATAATGATAATTTTTATATACTAATGGTATATTGTTTTCTTTAAAATAATTCATAACTTCCATTTTAATTTCATCTGTTATTTCAATACCTGCAATACTTAATTTTTCACTTTGAATTCTTTTAAAGAAATCTTCTTCAGATAAAACTATACCACCATATTTTATTGCAAGCTGATTAATAACACTATTTTCATGGTTATTTTTAGGAATACCAGCTTCTCTTAAAACAATATTTAATTTACGAATATCAATATCACAAATGGCATAATAATCTAATATATCCATTTTTCTAACTACACCATTTTCTTCAATACCATTATCATACATATCAATTAAAAGATTTTTAACAACATTCAAATCACTAATTTTTTGCATATATCCCCCTTAACAGGGATTATAATAACATATTTTTTAGAAAAATGCAAATATTTCAAAATAAAAAGGTAAATTCATACCTTTTTAGCAGCATCTGTCAAAGACATTTTCACAAACATTTTCTTCGCAACAAGTATAAGCTGGCTCATAAGTATGTCTATATACATGATGATTTATAATTCTCGTGTTGCAGGGAATAATGTGGGGTACATTGTAGCAAATATATCTATGACATACTCTTTCCCTAGGGCATTCATAAACTGGCATACAACCACAATCATAATTCATTCCCATATCCATACCCATATTCATGTTCATATTCATACCACTAGAACAAGTAGTATGTTCTCCCATAGCTTTTTTATCATAAGCCTTAGCATTTACATCTTCATAACTTTTTTCATTAAAATAATTCATTATCAACATTCCTTTCTAGTGTATATTATGAGTATTTTAGAAATGTGTCTAGGATATAGTACAAAAAAAAGGCAACTTATTTTGCCCTTTTAGAATCTTTAGGAAATAAAAATTCTCGTGAATTATAATAATATTGACAACCAGATACAACAGAAAGAATTGTTGCAGCGATTAAAAATAAATCAGCAATTGGCAGTCCAATAAGTTCAAATGGTAGATTGTAAAATAAAGTTAAGGTTAAACCAACCATCATACAAATTGTTTTAAGTTTTCCAAGGATGGAAGCCGCAACGACTTTACCTTTGTTGCCACTAATCATTTTACAAGAATCTACTACTATATCTCTAGTTATAATAACTACCGGTATAACTACAGAAATAACACGGTAATAAGCAAGTACTATTAAAAGTCCATTTACTAATACTTTATCAGCAATTGCATCTGCTACTTTACCAAAGTCTGTAACTAAATTATTCTTACGAGCAATGTGGCCATCTAAAAAATCTGATAAAGATGCAATTAAAAATAAAATTCCTACAACAATGTATTTTAAATCAACTTGGGAAACATTTCCTACTTGATAAACTGGCCATTCAACTCCTAGAGAATACCATGGTACTAACATTATTACTAAAATTATTACTGCCATTATAATTCTTGCTATTGTTATTTTATTTGGTAAATTCATACTACTTTCCTCCATAACTTATTGTATCTGTTACATTTTTATTAATTGTTACTTGTTTAACTGACCAAAATACAGCAATACATATCATTAAAAATATAAAAACGTAAATTACAATATATACCCAACTATTATATTTCTTACTTTCCCTAGTATAAGGTGATGCAACTTCATCATGATTTTCTTTCTTTTCTTCTTTTAATTTTAATTCAATAGTTTTTTCAATATCTTTTACTGGTATCTTAGAAGTATATTCAAACATATATTCATTGAATTCATCTATTAGACTTTTCTCATCTAAACCTAAATATTTAGCATAACTTGTAATATATTCTTTTAGCTCAAAAATATCTTTAAATGCTCCAGTTCGACCATCTTCAATATTTTCCAACATTTCTACTTTAATATCTAAATCTTTACTTGCTTCATTCAAACTAACACCTGATGATTCTCTGGTCTCCTTGAGCAACTCACCAATCTCGTTCAAAATCTCACTCCTTTTTTATGAAAATAAAAAAATAATTCTTTATAAGCCATGTTCTGTACTTTCAGGTTATGAAAGTGGCAAATATTTATCTCCTGCAAGCAGGCCCTATTTCAGTTTGATTCCCGAAATAGAACTCCCCGACCATAATTTGGGTTTCTCACTCGTGGGGTTTACCGCGTTCCACTTAGTCTGTTTCCAAACTAACTCGTCTCTATGGCACTTTTATATCTACTAAAACCATTTGACAGGTTTCCTCGAAGCCGTTAGCAAAAGCTACCCTAGGTTATTTTTTCCCTAGGCACGAACACTACAAACATCACAGCTTGTGTGAGCATGGACTTTCCTCTACATTACAATATATGCAGCATTTGCCCAAGAATTATTCATTATTACCATAAACAATTTTTTCTAAATTACTAATTCTTTTTAGAAGGTCGACATTACTAATACTCCTTGATGGGGCATTACTAGTAGAATCTACTTCACTTTGCAATCTTCTAATTTCTTGTTTCAATTTAGAATTATCTTCCATTAGATTCTTAATGTCTTTTTCTAATTTTTTAATAATATTTGCATATTCTGTATAATCTCTAATAACCATATCCAAAAATTTATCAACCTCTTGAGGCCGATATCCCCTGGCATCCACCTTAAATTCTTTTTCCAATATTTCTTGTGGTGTTAAATAGAACCTATCATTATACAAAATATCACCTTCTAACAAGAAAATTATATACTATTTTAGATATGTTTGTCAATATGCCAAAAATTTACTTTTTCTTTCTTTTTTTCTTATCCACTAAATAAGTATTAAGTATTGCCCAATCAATTTTTTCTAACATCGCATTTAAAAAATAATTTATATTCATTATAATCACCTGAAATTATTGTACTATAAACTTTAAATAAATGCATTAACATCGACAAATATCGACAAAAGTTTTATTGTCAAATTATAATTAATTAATTATAAGTGGTTTTTTAAAAATTCAATATGTGGTATAATTATAGAGGTGATTTATTTTGTTATATCCAAACAACATTAAAAAAGATTATCAAAAAACTACAACATATAGTAATCGTGGTATGGATTTAGAAGGATTAATTGAAAGTACTAATGAATACTATCGGGATAATGATATAGCATATATTTATAAAAAGCCAACTCCTATTGGAGTTACAAAAGTTGCGTATAGTAATAAAGGTAAAAGAATACAAGATGGTTATTATAAAAGTCCATCTACCCTAGATTTTAATGGACTTTACAAGGGATATTACATAGAATTTGATGCTAAGGTTACAGAAAATAAGACTGCTTTTCCAATAAGTAATGTCCATCCACATCAAATTAAACATATATATAATATAAATAAACATGGAGGTATAGTTTTTTTAATAATTATGATGAATAATAAATATTTTTTATTAATGGGAAGTGTTTTCTTAGATTTTATAAAAAATAACGATAGAAAAAGTATTCCATATAAATATTTAGAAGAAAACGCCTATGAAATGAAATTAAGTTTAAAAGGATTAGATTATTTAAAAATAATTGATCAATTTATGGAGGATAGATAATGAAAAAAATAAAAGTTGGTAAATTAAAGGTAAAGAAACCGAAATTAAAGAAAAAAACAAGTACAGAAAATACTAATAAACCGAAGAAAACAAAAACTATTATATTATCGGGTTTGTTAATACTAGGTATTGCTATAGTTACTTTAATATTAGTATTTGCTCTATATATAATTATTACATCACCAAATTTTGATAGGGATGAATTATATTCAAAAGAATCAACAGTACTTTATTATAATGATGGTGTTACTGAACTCGCTAGAGTTGGTGCCGAAGATAGAGTTTTAGTAACATATGATGAACTCCCTCAAGTTTTAGTTGATGCCATTATTGCTACAGAAGACTCTAGATTTTTTCAACATAAAGGTATGGATGTTTTAAGATTTGTTAAAGCCGCATTTGGGCAATTGCTTGGTAATAGTTCTGCTGGTGGTGCATCAACACTAACCATGCAACTTGTAAAACAAGTTTATACTAATTCAGAAGATGAAGGTCTTGCAGGTATAATTCGTAAGTTCACTGATATATATATGGCTATATTTAAAGTAGAAAGTAATTATACAAAAGAAGAAATTATTGAATTTTATGTTAATGCTATGTGGTTTGCAGGAGCATCAAGTATCAACTCAACAGGAATTTATGGAGTGGAACAAGCTTGTCAATATTATTTTGGAAAATCTGTATCGGATATCACTTTAGCAGAAGCATCAATTATCGCTGGAATGTTCCAAAATCCATATCTATATAATCCATATTCTAATCCCGAAGGAGTTAGAAATAGACAAATAACCGTTTTAACATTAATGGTTAATCATGGTTATATTACTGAAGAAGAAAAAGAAGCAGCCTTAGCAATACCTATTGAATCATTACTTACAGAACAAGAATCTAGTTCTACTAACCAAGCTGCTATCGATTATGTAATGAATGAAGTTCAAGAAAAAACTGGTCAAGATCCATTCTATGTTCCAATGAAAATCGTTACTACAATTAATCCTGATGTTCAAGAAGTACTAAACCAATTAGAAAGTGGCGAATTATATGAATTTCCAAATGATGTTATTCAAGAAGGTATGGCCATAACCAGTATTGAAGATGGTTCAATAGTTGCCCTATCTGGTGGTAGAAATTATTCAGCTTTAGGTACAAACCGAGCAACCATTCGAAGACAACCGGGATCAACTGCAAAACCATTATTTGACTACGGTCCTTACATTGAATATTTAAATGGTTCTCCAGGAACATACTTCTTAGATGAACCCTATACATATAGTAATGGCACAACAATTAATAATTCAGATAGACAATATATGGGACTAATTACCATGCGCACAGCTTTAGTTAATTCCAGAAATATTCCAGCCCTAAAAGCTTTTCAAGCAGTATACAATGAAAATCCTGAATATATCTCTAATTTCGTTCATAGTTTAGGAATTGATTATGGAACTGACCTTTATGAATCAGCATCAATTGGTGGTTTTGAAGGAATATCTCCGATTGAAATGAGTGCAGCATATGCGGCATTTGGCCGCGGAGGATACTATATTGAACCTTATTCATTTACTAGTGCTGAAAACCTAACAACTGGTGAAGTTTATGAATATAAATATGAACAAACAAGAGTTATGAGTGAAGAAACTGCTTATATGATAACTGATATGCTAGTATCTGCTGCTGAATCAGGTGTTGGAGGTGTAGAAGTTAGTGGTACAGACATTGCTGCTAAATCTGGTACATCAAATGTTGATAGAACTTGGGCAGAAAATAATGGTGTTCCAACATCTGCAACTAGAGATGCTTGGAATGTTACCTACTCACCAGAATATGCTATAGCACTATGGATTGGTTATGATAGTACATCAAAAGATAATTATCTAACAGTATCTGTTGGTAATCGTGTTCGTTCCGGAGTAATGAAAGCTGTTGGTTCAGAGGTTTACTCAAGAAATAAAACATTTAGTAAACCTAGTGGGGTTATTGAAGTAGAAATTGAAAAAGAAACTTTCCCATTACAACTTGCTAGTGAATATACTCCGGAAGATATGAGAACTGTAGAATTATTTAAAGAAGGTACAGAACCTACTGATGTTTCAACAAGATATCAAAAATTAGATACACCAACAAATGGAAAATATACATTTGATGGAACTACATTAAATTTAACTTGGGATGCAATTAAAACACCTGATGCAATAAATACATCATACTTACAAGATCATTTTAATACTTATTATGGTAATCAAGCTAGTAAGTATTATGAACAAAGATTAAGTTATAATAGCTCATATATAGGTACAGTAGAATATCGAATTTATAAACAAGAAAATAATGGTACACTTACATTGATTGGTCAAACATCTAATACAAGTTATACATTAAGACCTACTGAAACTGGTGAAGTAACTTATGTAATAAGAGCATCTTATTCAATATTTACTAATAACGCATCAGATAATTTAGAAATAAAAGTTAATCTGGGAATGGATTCTAATGTTGATGATATAATAAATCCAAAACCTGATGATGACGATGATAAACCAAATAAGCCAACAGAACCTGATGAAAAACCAGATACTGGATTAGAATAGAAAAATCAAGGAATAAACCCTTGATTTTTTGCTATGCAATCCTTATGGGACTCTTAGATGTTCCTGTACCACTTAAATATTGAACTGATGATGTTAAATAGAATGTAGGTCTAACAGATGCTGAAGCATATGCTAAATAATTAATTATATTACCATTTCTACTAATTAACATAACATTTTCACTATTACTTGAATTTGGGGTAATTGTCCATTCATTATTTCCCTGATACAGCCAGTTATTATTTTTATAGTTTGTCATTCCCATAGCTAATGACCAATTACTACTTTCAGTAGAAAATCCATAATCTGAGGCATATAATAACCCTATTTTAGAGTTGTATGATTCATAATTGCCCGAAAAACTTTCTGCTTTATATATATTTAATGGTGTATCTATTGAATTTATACCACCAACAAACCACGTGTGAGTCGAAATTTTTTCTTGCCAATTTGCTGAAAATCGATTTAAAAAAGTTTGGTTTAATTCACTTCTATTAAGACTACTAATATTCCATGAATTGCTACTATAAGAACTTTCTCCTGAACCATTCCAAAAAAATTCCCCATAACTCGTGTTTTTAATTAGTTTTACTTCCGAACCAAACACTCCTATGATTCGATATAAATTGGCACTTGGACATGTTGCAGCATCACTTCCAAAACATACATAGTTATTTGGGTTTGCTCCGGCATATCTGTAACTATTATCTGCGGCTGAATTAGCTAAACTTGATGTATGATAATACATTCCAGACATTTCTGTTCCTGCTTCATTATAATAATTTTTTAAACATGTTGCTAAATTTGTTCCAGTACTACATACATCTGCTAACAATATTGTATCATCGGTTTCGGCATTTATTGTATATACATTTGAATCTACTCCATTGGTATCTGTTACATACACTCTTATATTATAATTTGTTCCAGCATTTAAACCACTAAATGTATGGGTATTTGAACTACTACTTTGGTATGCTCCATTATTTATCGAATACATATATGTTTGAATATTATTTGTTCCTGCTGTTGCTGATACACTTACTGTTATTGCGTTATTTGTTACATTTGTTGCTGTTACGCTGTTAACTGTAGGATTTACATATGCATCTGTTGTTACTTCTATTACTTCTTCATTTGATTCATATCCAAGAGTATCTTTGGCATACACTTGAAAAGTATATGTTGTATTATCATTTAAATTACTAAAAGTATAACTAGATGTTGTACTTTCTTGATATGATTTTCCTCCATCCATACTAAAGTAATATGTAGCTACTGGATTTTCTCCAGCATCTATTGTTACTGATAATGTTACACTATTTGTTGTTTTTGTTGCAAATACATTTGTAATAGTTACTACATTATATAAATCAAAGTATACATAACAAGCATCAGACTTATTAGATAAAAGATTTACTATACCTGTTTCTCTATTCCATCTAAGTTCTCCCCCATTTTCACATCTACTTAATTCCTCATTAAAAGCATAATTACCACTTGGCCATGTATTAGATGTAGATTTAACATAATTACCTGTTTCATCTTCTAACATTAATGTTAGAAATGAATTATTAATTGCTTTTTTATCTTGCATTACTGTTTCATTATTAGAATTATTTTTATTAATAATAAAAATAGTACTAATTACCACTATTAATGTTAATAACACACTACTTATCAATATTACTTTCTTTTTCATTACTTCAACCTACCTTTATATAAATTATAGCAAATAATTTAATCGTATACAACTGCAAATTTAGTTAATAATATATTTTAATGAGACAATTATCTAGGTGGGATTAATGAATTTTGAAGCATTGAAAAATATAAGGAATGAATTAGAATTAACTCAAGAAGATATAGCTCAAATATTAAATGTTAAAAGAGGAACTTATGCTAGTTGGGAATGTGGAAGTGATACTATACCTACTC
Organism: uncultured Bacilli bacterium; assembly: GCA_944332705.1. Taxonomy (GTDB): domain Bacteria; phylum Bacillota_I; class Bacilli_A; order RF39; family UBA660; genus Onthocola_B. Next base: position 22,792 of record CALVKM010000002.1, on the reverse strand, counting down.
TACAACTATATAAACTGGCAGAATATTATCAAATAAATATAGATTACTTAGTGGGACTTAATAAAAAACATAAAGTATTTTGTAATAAGGAATTAAATAAAGAAGCTGTTGGTAAGAATTTATTAGATTTAAGAAAAAAACTAAATATGGCTCAACTTCCTTTTGCAGAATCGCTCAATATTAATCAATCTACTTATTGGGCATATGAAAATGGTAAAACTTTAATTACTACCACTACCTTAATTACTTTAGCAAAAAACTATAATGTTTCAATTGATAAAATATTAAATAGAAGTTAAAAATCCAAGATATTTCTTGGATTTTTGTTACTTATTATTTTTTAAATAAATACATTTATAAAATGGACAATTATTACAATCTGGATTTTTACTTTTACAGATGTATCTACCAAATAATACTAATTGATGATGAACTCTACTCCATTTATCCTTAGGAAAAAATTTCATTAAATCTTGTTCTATAATAGATACATCATCACTTTTAGTTAAGCCAAGGCGAAAAGACACTCTAGATACATGAGTATCTACAGCAATAGCAGGTACATTATAAATATTAGATAATACTACATTACAAGTCTTTCTACCTACTCCAGGAAGGCTTTCTAAATAAGCTCTATCATTTGGAACAGTACCGTTGTAATCATTAACTAATCTAGTTGCCACTGTCTTTATATATTCAGCTTTTCTTTTATGAGTTCCAACTGGATATATGATTTTTTCAATATCACTTAAATTGGCATCTTTTAAACTAAAGATATCATACTTAGAAAATAAAACTTTAGTTACTAAATTTACTCTTTTATCAGTTGATTGGGCTGATAAGATTGTGGCAATTAAAAGTTCATAATCTTTGTTATATTCAAGTTCACATCTAGCATCTGGATACAAATAATCTAATTTTTCTAATACTTCACTACTTTTCATTTAACCAATCAAAATTTAGTATACTTGTTTCAAATAATTTATCTTCTCTAGATTCGTCATTAAATCTATTATTGACTTCATCAATTGTTTTATAACCTTTTCTATTCCATTCATATAAAACTTTATCAATATATCTTAAACTACATACCCCATTATAAACCGCTTCCTTTAGGGCTGCAATAATGACATCTTCACTAAATCCTTTATCAATCCAAGCATTAATTATTTCATAATCCATAGCTGATAAAGTTTTACCAAATTCACTTTCAAATACACTAAATATATCCTTTCTACTATTTTCAATTTCAGCTTTTTTATTATCACTTTTTATTTCATTATAAAAATTATCTAAACTAACTCTTTCAACAACTTTTCCTTCATCATCTTTTTCAGCTTTAACCTTAATTAATTTCTTACTCATTAATTTAGAATAAGCCTCCAAAATCTTATCTTCACTCATAGATAAAGATTTACCTATAACTTTGATATTAAAAATAGAATCAAAAGAGTTATCAAAATACATCAAAAGTAAAAATTCGTTTAAAGATAAATCCTGTTTTAATGCCTCTTTAATAAAAATACTTTCTAAAACAAACTTTTTGTTATCTTTAAACATAAAACTTCACTTCCTTTTTAATAAATATTTAATTATATCCCCTTTTTTATTTTTTAACTTTTTATGCAATATCAATTCTTTTAAATTTTCATATACATTATTAATATCTTTACCAGAAATACCCAATAATTCACTAATTTCATTACCTTTAATAGCAATATCACTTCGATCTTTAATAGGTAATTTTTTATACATACTACTTATTCTTTTACTGCTAATATTCATAATCATGCCAGCAATTATATTAGCATATAAACCGTATTTATAAAGTGTATCATTATTTACAGTGCCATAATTTATTATCTCGGTAATATTTATTATATTGCTTTTTTCAACATTTGTAAATGGGATATCAAAAATTTTTACTTGAACCCACATACCTATAATATCTTTTGTATAAACTACATCTTCATATTCTATTCCTAATTCCTCACTTATTTTAAATTCATCACATAATTTTAGGCCTTTCCTATAATTTGGACTCATTAAAATTTTACTAAATTCCGCTTTAACTCTATCTTTAGATAAAGTGTTAACTAATTTATATTTTTTCTTTATAGCTTTAATTAACTCTTCATCTAAATTAAAATCTAGAACAGTTGCAAAACGAATAGCTCTAAGTATTCTTAGAGGATCTTCGACTAATCTCTCGATATTATCTCCGATCATTTTGATAGTTCGGTTATTTAAGTCATTAACGCCATTTAACAAATCAATAATTTTGCCATCTTTATCCATACAGATAGTATTAATAGTAAAATCTCTTCGCATTAAATCTGTTTTTAAATCAGTAATATATTCTACTTCCATAGGTCTTCTTTTATTATAATGGGAATCTTTTCTAAAAGTAGTTATATCAATATTATAGTTATCTAGTATAAGCTTAGCCCCACCATAATTATTGGCACAAATATTAAAAATACTATAAATATCTTTAGGTAAAGCGGTAGTACATATATCTACATCATAAGTTTTAATTCCGAGTAAATAATCTCTGACATATCCTCCGACGAGATAAGCCTCATACTCTTTATTTAATTCATCAAGTACACTTTTTATAACTTTATCCATATTATCCCCATTTAATTATACAACACTTTTATTATATTTAATATCATTAAAAGAAAAAAACAATCATTTTTTTGATTGTTTACACTCCCACAGTAGTTGTTTCTGGTAAGGTTGAACCACCATCAATTATAATGCCTTGACCGGTTATATAACTAGATTCACCGCATCCCAAGAATGCTACTAATTCGCCAATTTCTTCTGGTGTTGCAAGCCTTTTTAAAGGAACTGCACTAGCTATACCTTCAATAACAGATTCTGGGTTATCAGGATTACTATCTTTAGCCATATTATCAACCATTGGTGTATGAATATAACCAGGCATTACCGCATTAACTCTTATTTTTTTGCTAGCAAGTTCTGCCGCTAAAGATTTAGTAAATCCCAGTACTGCAGCTTTACTTGTAGCATAAGCAACTTCTCCAGGATCAGCTACATTTGGACCAGTTACACTAGACATATTAACAATAGCAGATCCTTCTTTTAAATATGGAAGAGCACATTTAGTTACATTCCAAGTACCTTTAATATTAATATCAAAGTGATAATCTCTTTCTTCATCAGTCATATCTGCAAAAGGCACAAGCTTACAAACCCCAGCATTGTTAACTAAAATGTCAAGAGATTCCATTTTCTCCATTGCTTCATCAATAGCCATTCTTACATCATCAACATTTCTAATATCAACATGACTAGCAATTACATTATCACTATTCATAGTAGTCACTTCTGCATCATAATCAAGTACTATAACCTTAGCACCATATTTTAAAAATACATCTACTATGCCTCTGCCGGCGCCTTTAAACCCACCAGTTACAAGAGCAACTTTACCTTCTAATTTCAAATTTATCAATCCTCCTTATCTTTATTATAATTAATATTTCCAAATAAATAAAGATTAAACTAATTTTTTTGACATAAACACTATAAAAAAAAGCAAAATAATGTTATTATATTATATATAGACAAATTCTGTCTATGATAATAAAGGAAAGGATGGAAAATGAATAGATTAAAAGAATTACGTGAAAGTAAAGATTTATTGGCAAAAGATGTTGCAGATTATCTAAACATTGATGAAGAAAAGTATAATGAATATGAAGCTAGTAAAGAAAAAATACCTGCAGATTGCTTAATAAATTTGGCAAAGTATTATGATACTTCAATTGATTATATTCTTTATCAAACAGATGTCAATAAACCATATCCTGTACCAGAAGAAAAAGAATAATTCAGAACGAATTATTCTTTTTTATACCACAATTCTAATAGGGTCAGACTCTGTCCCAGATCCGCTAGAATATTCAGTTGAAGACTCAAGATAGAAGGACGGCCGCACCGCATGGTAGCCGTTGAAGTCGTAGACATAGGTGTAAGTGAGATCACCGCGGTTATACACAAGGAACGCACTGTCCGAATGGTACAAGCTGCTGGAAATAGTCCATTCGGAAAGCCCCATATACAACCAGTTATTAATACTTATATTTGCATTGTTTAATGTCGTTGACCAATAGCTATTACTTGCTGCAAATCCGTAATCACTTATATACATTAAACCTATTTTTGCACTATATATTGTGCTGCTGCTATTTGCTCCTACTTCGTATTCAAACACTAATGATGGCTGATTATTTCTTTGGCTTGAGGTCGTTTCTCCTACTTTCCATGTGTGATTTGTTATAAAATTGCTCCAATAACTTTCTAAATTATTTAAATATGTTCCATTTAAAGTACTTGTATTTAATGTACTGTTACTCCATGCATTACCTGTATTATAACTAGAACCACTCCAATAATAATTTCCATAACTTGTTGATTTTATTAGTTTTACTTGACCGTCAAATACTCCAATAATACGATATAAGTTATTACTTGTACATGTCGATGCATCTGATCCAAAGCATACATAATTATTTACTTCATCACTTGCTCCAGCATATCTGTATGAGTTATCTCCTGCACCATTAGCTAAACTGCTATTGTGATAATATATTTTTGTTATATCAGATCCAGAAGTATTATAAAAACTTATAATACAATTTGCTAAATTATCTCCGTTATTACATATTTCTGCCAATAATAATGGAATATTTTCTGTTTCTACATTTAAACTAGATGTATCAGATGAATAACCTTCTGTATCTACAACATATACTTTGATAGTATATGTTTGACCGGCACTTAATTCACTAAATGTATAGGTATTACTTGTAGTACTTACTGGTGTTCCATCATTTATTATATAGTAATAATTACTTATTTCATTTGTTCCATTAGTAGCACTTACACTTACTGTTATTCAATCATTCGTTACCTCTCCTAGATTGATACTATTTATTGTTGGTTTAGTATATAAATCAAAGTACACATAACATCCATCAGATTTATTTGAATATAGTATTACTTTATTATTTTCACTATCATAATCTAGTTCTCCTCCATTTTGGCATTTAGATAATTCACTATTAAAAATGTAACCTTCTCCTGGCCAAGTATTAGAAGTGGATTCCTGGTATGTTCCATCACTTTGTTCTAACATTAAAGTTAAAAATGAATTGCTAATTAAATTTTTATCATTATTTAAAACTAATTCATTAGAATAATCTTTTCTATTAATAATAAAAACAACACCAGCCATTATAATTAATGTTAGTAACACACTACTTAATAACAATACTTTCTTTTTTATATGCATATTTTACCTTTCTAATAAAATTATAGGCAAAATATACCTATTTATCAATAGTCAAATTATAACTGTTGTAATATATTTACAAGGAGATACATTATGAACAGATTAAAAGAATTAAGAGAAGACAAAGATTTATATCAAAAAGATATTGCTGATTATTTAAAAATAGATCAATCGAATTATAGTAAATATGAACTTGAGAAAGTAAATATTCCTTTAGAATATTTAAAAAAGCTTGCTGAATTTTATAATACTAGTATTGATTATATATTATATTTAACAGATGAGAGAAAACCATATCCTAAATCTATAATGAAAAGGTAGCAAATTTAAAATTTTGCTACCTTTTACTTGTTGATGCTTTATATATTTCTTTAATAGATTTACTTAGTACATCACTAAATTCTTTATCATTTTGATTTATATTTAAGCCTTCAAGTAAAGCTCTAGAAAAGCTTGCTATCATTTTTTTGTTTTCTTTTAATTTTTCACATGCAATATCTCTTGAATAACCCCCAGATAGAGCAACAATTCTCAAAACATTTTTAGGAGTTAAAAGTGGATTATAATAATTTGGAACATCTGGTAAAGTTAGTTTTATTATTACATAATCTTCTTTTTTTAGTTTATATAAGTTTTTTAATAATTCTTGTCTTAAAAACGATTCTATTAACTTTTTATTTTTAGCATCAATACTTACTTCTGGTTCTATAATGGGAATTAAACCTTTAGCGATGATTTGTCTTGCTAACTTAAATTGTTGTTCAACAACCTTTTTAATTCCATATTCATTATATTCATTAATTACCGAACGCATTTTTGTTCCAATTACGCCATAACTTACTGCTTCATCTAGAACTTCATCTAAGGCAGGAATATCTTTAAGTAATCTTACCCCATCACATTCATCTTCTAAACCAACATCTATTTTTAAAAATGCATATATTCCCTTATTTTTTAAATATTCAACAGTATTTATTCCATCTATATCTTTTTTCATAGTATCATAAAATAGAATTGCTCCGATGATAGAATCAGAATTAAAGGCATCATTGCCAATAATTCTTGAACGCATTTCATGAATATAGTTAAACATTACTTCATCACTAGTTATTAGCCTCTCATCTACTCCATAATTGACTAAAGTCTTTTTACTAGATCCACCACTTTGATCCATAGCTGCAATAAAGCCTTTTTTAGTTTTTAAATCTTCAATCATTATTCTCTTACCTCTCTTTTTATTAATTTAGCATGAAGTACTACTCTTTCTTCATCATTATAACATGTTGATAAAGTAAGAATTTTATCTTCTGCACTAAATTCAACATTAAAATCATATTGACTTCTACTCTTTAACATATTAACAAAATCTAAAAAATCTGTATCATTACTAAATTTAACTTGTAAGTAATCACTAGTTGTGGGTATATGATAAACACTAAATACTTGCCATAAAGTATTTTCAGTTGGTGTTGATAATTTCACAACATGATTATTGATATCATTAAACCAATCACTATTAAAAATATTTTTTAGGGAACCAAACATTGTTCCATTAAGTCTTCCATGGGCATAGATAATAGTATTTTTATCAAGTTCATTTATATTATTTCGATAATCTAAGTATACCCAACCTGCGGAATTATATTCTTTATTAAAATCTCTTTTTAAATAATAATCATTATCAATTGTTTGAACAAAAGGATAATTAATATTGGTACCACTTACTTGAAGCCACCCTTTAGTATCACTATTTATTTCTAAAAGTTTAGAAAAATCAACATTAATTAAATTCATTTTAATATAATCCCAATATGGATTGGCGGGATCCTCTTCTACCGGGGGATTAACAATCTCTGTTGCTTCGGTATCTTCTACTTCTTCAACTACCGCATTATCTGCAATTAACTCCATTTGCGCATAGGTTTTATCAGAATCAATTTTCCAAGCCAGTATTTGATAACCGGAAAATGAGGCAATACCTAAACAAATTAAAAATATACAAAATACCACACATTTCATCAAAGATAGCTTTTTTTCAACTATTCTTTTTTGATACATTTTTTTCTTGGCCTTTTCGGCCTTTAGCATTGGCAGTATTACTTCATCTATATCATCTGGCATCAAGTATTCTAATAATTTATCATTCTTACCTTTACCCATATAATCACTACTCTTCTAAATTCAAAGTTATTTCTTTATTTTTAACATTAACCATTCTGTAGGTTACACCACATTTATCAAATAATCTTTTTGAGGCGATATTACCTTCAGTACTATTATATTTATCACTTAAATAAACTACTTCTTTGATACCACATTGAATAATAGCTTTAGCACATTCATTACATGGAAATAGCGCTACATATATGCGTGCTCCTTCTAAATCTCTTCGGTTACCACGGAAATTTAGTATAGCATTTAATTCCGCATGGCAAACATAAAAATACTTAGTATTTAGAGCATCTCCTTCTCTATCCCAAGGAAAATCACTATCAGGAAATCCGTTCGGAGTACCATTATACCCAATTGATAAAATCCGATTATCACCACCAACTATACAAGCTCCAACTTGTGTTGATGGATCTTTACTCCTTAAAGCCGATAATTTAGCAACTCCCATAAAGTATTCATCCCAAGATAAATATTCTTTTCTTTGTTTATTGATGTTTTCCATATTACCTCACCCTACTAACTATTGTATCAAAATATTGAAGTAAAATCTATGGGTTTATAGGAAATTTTACTAAATTACATCAAACCTATGATATTATAAATGTATAATATTTACATATATTTATATTTAAGGGGGTAATATAAATGAGCACTCAAATAATTTATGATAATCCCAATAACACTTATTATATTTATAATGGAATATATAAAGGTAATAAGTTAAGCACAAAACTTATTACTGACGGTAATACTTTTAAACAAGATTATACAGATGATTTAATAAAATATTATTTAGATAGTCCCGATGATAAAAGTATTAGATTAGAAAGTGGTAATATTTATGAAGTAGTTGTAACTGATGCGAGTTTCGTTACAATTCAAGGTTTTATTAATGATGAATTAATAAGTAGTAAAACATATAAAGACAACGAAGAATTATTAAAAAGGCAAATTTAATTACAAATAACAAGAACACTTAAATTTAAGCATTCTTGTTATTTTTAGGTTATTTTTTATAAAGTATTCTTTGTTCACTTGCTTTTAATGTTTATTAATAGTATACTTGTTATAGGGAATATCAGCTACATTGAGTGTCTATCAAATCTCTATTGGAGGTTTGATAAAAATGAAAACTAAGACTTTTATCATAAAAGTTCTCAAGCTCATTACTATCATTTTATTTCTCCTTATCATTATGTGTGATAGTAGTTATAAAAAAATGACACTTAAGCATTTAGCTTAAATGTCTATTCAGCAAAAATTGGGTAGACATTCAATAACACAAAAAATGTTTTTGACAAGTACAATTTCTTTAGTTTGAATTCTCTAACTTACAATTATTTTTCACTTGAATCTATAAAATGTCTACACAAAACTCGAGATTTAGAATTAATTTGAAATTCTCCAGGACAAAAGCCATATATACCATTATTTCTTTCACAATCACTATCACAATAGTATTGTTCAACTACAGTTTCATCATTACTTTGCTCATAAGAATATGCTAATAAAATATCTAAAGATTTATAAAATTCTTCTTCAGTTACTGCACTATCCATAGCGCCATATTTTTGGCATCGCATAAATTCACGAACATCGTAACAAGCTTTTCGTACACTGTTTTCTGGAAAATCTTTAGTTAAATATTCATAATAATTTTTATCCATATTCCAAAACCTCTCATAATATAAAAATGGTGCCCGAGGTCGGACTTGAACCGACATGGTATTGCTACCAACGGATTTTGAGTCCGCCGCGTCTACCATTCCACCACTCGGGCAACTAAGAAGATTATAACATAAAATAATAATTTTTTAAACTATTTTACTCATAATATTTCTTATCTTTTTCTAAGTATAGCACTAAATCAATATTTATATCAGTATCTTTAATATACTCATTAATAGTATCAACTACCATTTTACCAACATCTCCATGTTTAAAACCATAAATTCCTGTACCTAAACTTGGAAGCAAAACATTTTTATAATTATTGTTTTTTATAGTATCAAGTAAATTAAGATAAGTTTTTTTTAGTTCATCTATCGGATTATCACACTCATAATATTTTGGTCCTTGAGCAAATATAATATCCATGCCTATTTTAAATCCAGGTGTAATACGCATTTCTCCCACTACCATATTAGTAAAAAAATTATTTTTAATGTAGTTGCTAAGTAGAGTTGATCCCGCTTTATCAAAAATAGCTCCACAAACTCCTCCGCCATGCATCATCGCCGGATTTGTAGCATTAACGATTGCATCATGACCTTTTAAAATATCATCACTTGTAATATCTCCAACTAAAATTTGTAATTTTCCCAATTTTATCACCATTAAAATTATATCAAAAAAAGCGAGTTTGTGGTATACTTAATTTAGGATGGTGATAAAATGTTAAATGGTAGTGTTGCTGTAATTACTGGAGCAACAAGAGGAATTGGTTTTGCAACTGCCAAATTATTTTTAGAAAATAATGCAAAAGTTGTAATATTTGGAAGTAAAGAAGAAAGCGTCAATAAAGCTCTTGATAAACTAAGTGAGTACAAAGATAATATTCTTGGAATGTATCCTAATTTAAATAGTGAAAATGAAGTTGCTGATGCTTTAAAAAAAGTTGTGGATAAGTTTGGAAAAATTGACATTCTAATTAATAATGCCGGTATTTCTTCAAGTACTCCTTTAGATAATTATACTTATGAAGAATTTAGCAAAATTATGGATTTAAATGTTAATGCTATGTTTTTATGTACTAAATTAGTAGTTCCATATATGAAAGAAAATGGTGGTGGTGTTATTCTTAATACCTCATCAATGGTTTCAATTTATGGACAAAGCGCTGGTGTTGGTTATCCAACTAGTAAATTTGCTGTTAATGGCATGACTAAATCTTTAGCAAGAGAACTTGGTAAATACAAAATTAGAGTTAATGCTGTTGCCCCAGGAGTAATTAATACTGATATGGTATCAAGTCTTCCAAAAGAAGTAATCGCTCCAATTATTGCAGGCATTCCTCTAGGCCGTATCGGAGAACCCGAAGATATTGCTAATGCCTTTTTATATTTAGCAAGTCCAATGGCTTCTTTTGTAACTGGCGAAATTCTATCTGTTGATGGAGCAGGAAGAGCATAATGGATAAGCGTGTTTTAAAAGATTTATCTTATGGTGTTTATATAATTTCTGCAAAAGAAAATGATTTACTTGTAGGTTGTGTTGCTAATAGCATTATGCAAATAAATAGTGAAACTATAGCAATAAGTATAAATAAAGAAAATTATACAACTAAAGTAATTGAAGAAACTAAGAAATTTGCAATCAATATCTTACCAGAAGATATTGATATTGAACTAATTAAGACTTTTGGATTTAAGAAAAGTAATGAAGTTAATAAATATGAAAATGCAAATTACGAATTAGTAAATGATCTACCAGTTATTAAAGATTCATGTGGTACTATATTTTGTGAATATGAAAAATGTATTGAAACATCTACTCATTTAGTAGTACTTGCTAAAATTACAAATGCTACAAAATTAAATGAAAAAGTGCCATTAACTTATAAATATTATCAAGAAAATTTAAAGGGTGGGACTTCAAAATATGCCCCAACCTACCAGGAGGGAGAAAAAACTAAAAAGAATGTCTTTGTTTGTAAAATCTGCGGATATAGGTATGAAACGGATTTAGATGAATTACCAGATGATTTTAAATGCCCAATGTGTGGTGTTGGAAAAGAGTACTTTGAAAAATTATAAGTACTCTTTTTACTTTTCAGGTATACCATAAATTAATTTAGTTTCATCAAAAAATATTGTATTATGTGGGGGATAAAATGTAAGTAAAACAAATAAAATATAACATAAAACTATTAGAATTATAGGAAGTATTTTAATATTTAAATCATCAAGTAATAATATTTTATAACCAATAAATTCCATAACTATATAAGTTATAAGCATTAAACCAATAGAAATAAACATATTTTCACCAAGCCAGTTATATAATGGAATAAATATTGCTAAATAAAATATTACTCCAAGTATTGCTTTAGTAATTATTTCAATATAAAAGTTATTATGTTTAATTTTAAATTTTTGCATAAGTATTAGACTAATTAAAGAACCAAATATTATAACACCAAAAATTATTTTCATGTGTTCCCAAATTGATTCATTAACGGGAAAAAATATGGCAGTAAAAAAGTTAGGAATTAAATCATAAACAAAATGCCATAAAAAAGATAAGGCAAAAAAGATTACAACATTATTTATTTTTATTTTTTTTAATGTCAAGTATATCACCATTAAATAATATGCATTAATCTCTTATAATTATCCCTATTTCTTTTATATAATCAAGTATTTGTTCTAAAGATAAAGTAATATTTTTTAAAGTATTAATATCACTATCTAAAGAGCCTATTTTGGAAGTATTTAATAAAAATGTAGTTATTTTATTATCTATTAAAGTAATTATATCTATATGAGAATATTTAAAATTTGTTTTTATTACATTATTATTCACTAATTTAATTTCTTTTATTTCACAAATATCAAATAAAGAGTCATATATTACATTATCATTTAATGCTAAATAAATTATTAATGTATCACTAAATACTACTTTATCTATTTTACTATCAATTATACTAGTATTAATAATTTTAGAATTATTAATTTTAATTTCTTTTAAATAATTATTTGAAAATGCACAAGATTCCAAAACACAACTATTAAATTCAATATTTTTAAAATTAAAACTATTAAATACTATATTTTTAAATGTACATTTATTAAAGGTAATATTTTCAATATTATTAAAAGTTATTTCTAGATTTTCATAAGTCTTTCCATTATTTACATCATCAATTTCAAACATTTTCTTCTTCCTTATAAATTGATGTAAATAATTCTTGTTCATCATCGTTTTTTTCTACTACACTAGGTAGTTCTGGAAGATCTCCCAAAGTGGCAAGACCAAAATAATCTAAGAATTCACTAGTTGTTCTATATAAATTAGGTTTTCCTGGCAAACTACTTTTACCACTTACTTTTATTAGGTCTTTAGCCATTAATTTTCTAATCATATTAATACTAGAAATTCCTCTTAGTTCATCAACTTCCATTCTAGTTATTGGTTGATTATAAGCAATTATGGCAAGAGTTTCTAAAGCCGCTTGGGATAAGGTATTAGAGCCTTTAGTAGTAATTAGTTTTTGATAATATTCTTTATGTTCACCTTTAGTTGTAAGTTTAAAGGCATCTCCCATAAAACTAATTCTAATGCCCCTATTTTCCTTACTATATTCTTCTCTTAGTTTTTTTAATAATTCTTGAGCTTCTTCTTTTTCAATTAACATTATTTCACAAATATTATCAAGTGTTAAACCTTCATCACCCACAACAAAAAGTAATCCTTCTAATATTGCTTCTTTATTCATATTCTTACACCTTTTCTATTAATATTTCTTTAAAATTATCTTCTTGAGTTAATTTAATTTCTTTATTTTTACACATATCTAAAATAGCTAAAAATGTTGCTACTATCATTTCCTTAGAATAATCTTCAAAAAGATCAGTAAATTTAACATTTTTTCGCGCAGATAAAAATTCTCGAACCTTATTTACCCTATCTTCAACACTAATTTCTCTTCTAGTTATCTTGGTATTTAAAGGCTTTTGATAAGACATTCTTTTTTGTAATTCTAATAAAGCTTCCTTTAATAAATCTGGATTCATTACTTCATCGGTAATTTTTTCTTTTTCAATATATTCTGTTAAATTTTCAGGAACTTTAGTAAAAAATTCACTTCTTCTTTCTTCTAGCTCTTTAAAAACACCTGTAATATTTTGATATCTTTCATATTCTATTAATTTGTTTTTTAAATCTTCTTCACTATTAATACTAAATTCACTATCATCTTCTGCTTCTGTATCTAAATTAAGTAGTAATCTACTTTTTAAATGAATTAATTCTGATGCCATAACTAAATATTCAGATGCATCATCTAAATCATCTTTTGGCAAACTATTAATAAATTTTAAATATTCATCAATTATATATTTAGTATCAATTGTATAAATATCCATCTTAGCAGTTCTGACTAAATGTAAAAGCAAATCAAGTGGTCCCTCAAAATCATTGATACAAAGATTCATAAAATCCCCCTTAACTACATGTATAACCTTGAGCTTCTAATTCAAATTTCATTACTTTAGCATCTGTGTTTAATGGATAATATATATCATTATTAAATGTACCTTCAACAACAGTTCTAAGATTAATGTTGGTTACAAAATACATATTATTAGCATCACTTGTAACATTACTTGTTACTCCACTAATTGTGCTATAAGTGCTAGCAAGTGATTGATAAGCGCTATATAAAGACGCATAATTAGCATCACTCGTCGGCACTACATAATTATCTAATATTGAATATACTCCATTATTACTTAGTGAATAATTTACTGTTTCGTAATCTTTAATACATACAAGTGTTGCATTACCAGATGAATCTGATGTTGCCGTATAAGCCGGATATTCCTCTTCAGATATTTCTAAAAATGCCACTTCACTAATAGTATCTGTAGTTGTAAGTTCATATGTAAAGTTAATGCTACCATTAGATCCTATTGTTCTTTCTGAAATCTTTATTCTTTGTAACAAAGTATCTGCGCCTGATTCATCAGTACTATATAAATTTAAGTAATAATGATATTCACTTAAATCAATAATCTCTGTTCCAATATTAGTTATTGTAAATGAAATATTATTATTAGCAACAACAAAATTACTTAAAGTTAAATTGTCAACTGTAAAACTCAAATCAGTTGTTAAAACATATTTTTGTAATTCCGGAGCTTCTTCATCAGGATTAATATCTTCTTCGTTATCATCGTTACCTGGAGTAACAATTTCATTAGGAACTTCAATATCTAAGCCGAATTTTTCACTGATATAAACAGTTATCTCTGGTAAATATATTGCTGCAGCAATAAGAGCTACAAAGATTATTAAAAGCCATATAATACTACCTCTCTTAATTTTTTTAGTAGCCAAAACCGTCGGCGTTAACTCTTCATCAACAATTACAACTTTTTTTGCCATAATGCACCATCCCGTTTCATTCTCTATTTCAATTATACTATATTTAATAAGTTTTTAAAAGAAAAAATTCTAGTTTTCGCTAGAATTCAATGAATCTATTACTTCTAAGTAACCTGTTTTTAATGTTTCTTTTTCCGAATCAGTAAGTTCACTATAATAGTTATCCAAAACTTCATTAACTATTTCGTGAAATCCTAGCACTGTTCCTTTACTTATCGCAATAAATGTTGGTGAGTATAATCCTATATCTCCCGTATCATAACGCATATTATTAGCAAAGTCATTGACATAATATTCATTTAGGACATCTCCTAAAATTTCTTTAATTTCTTGATAGCTTTCTGTTCCTTCATTAATAAGTTCAGTTGGCCAAGAAATACTATATTCATCTCTAATATCCTCAATATCAACATAATATACCATATTAATTTCTTTTTCTTTTAAAGCATCAATTAATACTTCAATTGATTTTCTAGTTATTGGATCAGTCGCATAACCAAATAAGATATAAACATCTTCATTTTTCATAATATCAACAATTTCTTTAGCACTCTTATAAATAAAGGGATTATCTTCTGGAATATTTACTTCAATTAACTCACCATCATAATCTCCACTATAAGTCGCACCATTGTATTGTTCAAATTCTTGTTTAAATTTTAAAGCATCACTTAAAACTTCTTCATCTTCTTTTGTAAGAATTAAAAAAGCACAAAACCCAATAACAAGTATGGCACAAACACCAATTATTATAAACATTATTTTATTACTTTTCATCTACTACACCCTCATTCATACTATCATACTTACTTTTCTTTTACAAGTATTTTTTTTCATTATTAAATTCTTTATCCACTAAAAATTCATGAATTATTTCTTCTTCATTTTCAACACTTAATTCTTCAATTCTATCAACTCTTAATTTCTCACTGATAAGAATCGCTTCAACTTTTTTAACAGCTGCATCTAGATTATCATTTACAACAACATAATTATAGTTATTTATTTCATTAATCTCATTATAAGCGACCCTAAATCTTTCAATAATTTGTTCATTATTTTCCATGCCTCTTGCTTTAATTCTTTTTTTAACCTCACTCATTGATGGGGCCATAATAAATATTAATATCGCTTGGGGATATAAAGCTTTTACTTGCCTAGCTCCTTGTACATCTATTTCTAATATACAATCTTTACCACTATCAAGTATTTTTAAAACTTCTTTTTTTGGTGTTCCATAATATGCCCCATATTGTACCCTTGCATATTCTAGAAAATCACCATTTTTTATTTTTTCTTCAAATTCTTCTTTAGTTACAAAATAATAATCTTTACCATCAATTTCATTAGCCCTTTTTTCCCGAGATGTATAAGAAATTGATAATGCCACATCATCTCTTTTTTCTAACAACTTCTTTATTACTGTTCCTTTACCAGCGCAAGTTGTCCCAGATATAATTATTAAATCTCCTTGAGTTTTAGTTTTAATCATGATATCCCTCTTTTCTTTTTTATCTATTATAACAATATTTTGAATTAAAAAAAAGAAGATTTTAACATCTTCTTAATATTTAGAAAGGAGGTGATTTGATATTCATACAAACATCTCAATCACACAAAAGAATGGTTAGTTCTTTTGTAATAAGTATTATACAACACAATTTAGCAAAATGCAAACATTTTTTAGCACTTTTTGCTAAAAAGTGCAAATTTGTCTTTATTTCTTCTAATTCTAGTCTTTTTCTGGATAATTTTCGATGTTTTTCAAGTAATCTATGACATTTAGGGCTGCAATAGTGCCATCATTCATAGCTGTTGTAAGCTGACGAACCCGTTTTTCACGGACATCTCCCGCAACAAATATGCCTGGGATATTAGTTGTGCATTCTTCGCTTGATTTAATATAATTATTACTATCAAGTTCAATTAAATTACTAAATTCTTTAGTTTCTGGTATTTGGCCAATTGACATAAATACACCAGCTACTTCTAAAGTTTGTTCACCATCTTTAGTTTTAATGATTATTCCGGTGAGTGTATCATCACCTAAATACTTGATAACATTAGATTCATATAATATTTTAATATTTTCTTTTTCTAATAATTCATCAATTACTGATGCTTCACCTTTTAGGGTATCCGAACGAACTATTAAATAAACAGTTTTTGCAATACTACTTAAATATATGGCATTAATTATGGCAGTATTGGCTCCCCCTACTACTGCAACAACTTTATCTTTGTAAAATGCACCATCACAAACTGTACAAAAGGATATTCCATTACCTAAATATTTTTCTTCCATATCTAAATTTAGAGTATTATAGTGGGTTCCTGTTGCTATAATTATTGATTTTGTTTCATATACTCCTTCATCAGTAACAACCTCTTTGATTTTACCATTTTTGATACTTTGAACCTCTTCAATATCGATTACTCCACCAAGATTTGTTACTTGTTCATAAAGGTTATCAGCAAGAGCTGCCCCACTGATAGATTTAAATCCTGGGTAATTTTCAACTCTTGCTGATGATGCAATTTTCCCTCCGATAGATTCTTTTTCTAGTATTTTTATTTTTTTATTTTCGCGGATCAAATAGATAGCTGCAGTTAAGCCTGCTGGACCTGCGCCGATAATTATGCAGTCACACATTCTTTACTTCCTAAATATTTTTTAATATCAGATACATTAGAGTATTTTTCAGCTTTTCCGTCATGAACTACAACTAATGTTGGAGCTTGTTTAATGCCTAAATCTTTACTTAAATCCACTTCTTTTTCGGCATCAATAGTTTCATATTTTATTTTTTTCTTATCAAGTAAACCTTTGGCTACTTTGCAGTTTGGACAGTCTTTTCTAGTAAATAACATTATGCCATCTTTTAATTCATTTTTCTTACAATCATCATGTGACTTGCAGCAACCTTCATGAGTTAAATGTGAATTATTTAAATCATATACTTTACGATTTTTATATTCTTCAGCTTTACCATCATTCCAGTTTTTAACAGGTCTGTAGTATCCGGTTATTCTACTATAAACTTCAGTTTCTTTACCACAAATTGGACAAGTAAATTCTTCACCATTAATATAACCATGAGTAGCACATACTGAATATGTTGGTGATAATGTATAATAAGGAAGTTTGTAGTTTTCAGCAATCTTTCTAACTAAATTAGCTGCAGCCTTCCAATCAGTTAATCTTTCCCCTAAAAAGGCATGGAATACTGTACCAGATGTATAAAGTGTTTGAAGTTCATCTTGAATATCTAGAGCTTTAAAGATATCATCAGTATATCCTACTGGTAAGTGGGAACTATTGGTATAATATGGAGTATGATCTGGTTCACTAGCAGTTATGATATCTGGATATAATTCTTTATCATGTTTAGCAAAACGATAAGTAGTTGATTCTGCTGGTGTTGCTTCTAGGTTATATAGATCCCCATATTCTTCTTGATAGTCACTTAATTTTTCTCTCATGAAGTTTAGAACATCTTTAGCAAATTTTTGAGTTTTTTCATTAGTTAAATCTGCTCTTAACCATTTAGCATTTAGGCCAACTTCATTCATACCAATTAAACCAATTGTTGAGAAATGGTTATTAAATGTACCAAGATATCTCTTTGTATAAGGATATAATCCTTCATCAAGTAATTTAGTTATAACATTTCTCTTAATTTTTAAACTTCTTGCTGCGACATTCATTAATTTTTCAAGTCTGTCATAGAAATCTTTTTCATCTTCAGCAAGGTAAGCAATTCTTGGTAAGTTAATTGTTACAACACCGATTGAACCAGTTGATTCACCACTACCAAAGAAACCACCAGATTTTTTACGAAGTTCTCTTAAATCTAGACGAAGACGACAACACATAGAACGAACATCACTTGGTTCCATATCACTATTAATATAATTTGAGAAATATGGAGTACCGTATTTAGCAGTCATTTCAAATAATAATTTATTATTTTCGGTTTCACTCCAGTCAAAATCTTTAGTTATAGAATATGTTGGAATTGGGTATTGAAAACCTCTGCCATTAGCATCTCCTTCAATCATTACTTCGATAAATGCTTTATTAACCATATCCATTTCTTTTTGACAATCTTTATATTTGAAATCTACTTCTTTGCCACCGATGATACAATTAAGTTCAGCAAGGTCATTTGGCACTGTCCAGTCTAGTGTAATATTTGTAAATGGTGCTTGAGTTCCCCAACGGCTAGGAGTATTTACACCATAAATAAATGATTGAACACATTGTTTTACTTCATAATAATCTAAGTTGTCAATTTTAACAAATGGTGCAAGGTAAGTATCAAATGATGAGAATGCTTGAGCACCCGCCCATTCATTTTGCATGATACCTAAGAAATTAACCATTTGATTACATAATGTTGATAAGTGTTTAGCAGGTGATGAAGTAATTTTTCCTGGAACACCACCAAGGCCTTCTTGAATAAGTTGTTTTAAACTCCAACCAGCACAATAACCTGTAAGCATTGATAAATCATGTAAGTGAATTGCTCCACTTCTATGAGCACTTGCTATTTCTTCATCATATACTTCACTTAACCAGTAATTTGCAGTAATTGCCCCACTATTGCTTAGTATTAAACCTCCGACAGAATAAGTAACTGTTGAATTTTCTTTAACGCGCCAATCAGTAACATTAATATAGCTATTAACGACATCTTTATAATCAAGTAATGTTGATTTCATATTACGCATTTTTTCATGTTGCTTACGATATAAAATATAACTTTTAGCAACATCGCCATATCCGGCAGCACTAAGTACTGCTTCAACACTATCTTGGATATCTTCAACAGATACAATGTTGTTTTTTAGTTTTGGTTCAAAATCTGCTGTAACCTTTAGAGCTAGAAAATCAATGACATTATCATCATATTTCCTATCTACTGAATCAAATGCTTTTTTAATAGCACTATCTATTTTGTTAATATCAAAGCTGACAATTTTTCCTTCTCTTTTTCTAACTTTATACATATTCATCCTCCTCCATTTTCACGATAAAGCTCGAATTTCCACATTAGGAAACACATCTTTCAAATATTTATCTATAAATAATAGTTCCTCACGACTAAAGCCATGTAAACTATGATCTATCACATTCTCACTATCTTCAAAGTTTTGCAAGTAGTATTTGGCATTACCCACAAGCTTGCAAATACTTACAATATCATCTAAACTATGCATCTCTTTAATAATAGTTGTCCGAAATTCATAATCTATTTTACTTGCTTTTAATATTTCTATACTTTTCTTTATATTATCTAAATTTATCTTTTTACCAGCTGTAATGTTATATTTATTAAAAATATTTTTAATATCCATGGCAACATAATCAACTAACTTTTCATCAATTAATTCTTGAAGCACTTTAGGATTTCCTCCATTAGTATCAAGTTTTACCAGTAAACCTAAATCTTTTATCTTTTTGATAAAACTTTTAAGATCTTTTTGAACTGTTGGCTCTCCTCCAGTGATTACAACACCATCTAAAATATTCTTTCTTAAATTTAGATATTCAAATATTTCTTCTTCACTAAATTCTCCAGTATTAGTTATTGGTATTAAACTAGAATTTTGACAAAAGGGACATTCAAAGTTACACCCTTGAGTAAATATCTCACAAGCAACTTTTCCTGGATAATCTAGTAAAGTTACTTTTTGGACTCCTGCAATATTCATACATTTAGCCTCATAACTTTTATTTTGGCACTACTCGCCTTTTTTAGTTCTTCTTCTATTTTTGCTTTATTTTTATTTGTGTTAATAACTAAGTTATAAGAACAAATACTTTGATATTTAGCAAAATATTTATATTTTTGAGTTTCATCTAGTTTATTAATATAATTACTAATGCTACCATAACTATCTTTTTTTAAAATATCTAAATTACCATACATTGTTTTATCTAAAGTAAGTAAATGTTTATTTACTCCATTATTACTCTCTTCACTTAAAACAAAATTTAATTTTAAATCATTGGTATATTTTTCTATTCTTTCACTCATGAATTTAACTATATCTAAACCTAAATCTAATATCTTTTTTTCATTAGTATCATTAAGTAGTGATATACAAGCTTCCATTAACCCCGAAAAACTAATGTTCAAAGTACCATTTCTTAGTACTTTACGAACTCTTTTTTTATCTTCTAGTTTCCATGTATCATGTAATATATTATTATTTAAAATGTAGTTATAATTTTCTTTATAAAGACTAGCTTGTAATTCATATCTTTGAACTAAAGCACTCTTACTAAGTTCTAAACACTCATCTAATTCTTCATAAAAAGATGCCATATCATCTATTTTATATTTAAGACCAAGTCTAGCTAAATTAATAGTTACAGTTGATAATTTAATTTTACCTCGGGCTGTATCTTCCCCATTAATATTTTTGTTGATAAGTAAAGAGTTACTCAAAGTATCTATCGTATCACTATAAGTATTATTATTTAAGAATAAGACTATTATATCTAATCTATTATATAATTCATCAATTAAATAATTAAAATCTCCGAGCTTACAAATAGTTGTAATATTTGTATTTTTTATTTTATTTAATACTTTAAAATATATTTCTTTAAATATATTAGATTCATAACAATCACTAGAACTTAAACTAATATTTACTTTATTACTAGCAATCTTATATGTTTTTTCATTAAAGTATGTTAATAATTCCGTAATACTCTCTTCTAAACTTTTTAAAATATTTTCTATTGTAATATCATATACTTCATTAAATATTTCTCTACTTCTTTCACTTTTTAGAAAATCCATATAATTATCAACATCTAATTTCATTGTTTTTTCATTACTAATTTTTGTTTGCAAAGAAGCAATATCGATAAATTCTAACAATCCACAAACTTTAAAAAACATTTCTAAATTACTTATAAATTTTTGATTAAATTCATAGATCATAATATGCTCATAAATAATATCTAGATCCATGATTGTTTGCTCGCCATACTGCTCTTCTTTAAAGTTATTAATTGCATCAATTATTTTTAATGTTGATGCCGCTATATCGGTATTTCTAATAAAACTTAAATCAATTATTGCTGAAGATGTAGTTTTTAGAGCATAAGATTTAATATCTTCAATATATATGCGCCCTTCTTCATGAGCTCTATTATATTTTGATTCTAACAAATATGCTCTAGCAAATTCTTGGGAAACTGTTTTACCAAAGTTAAGCATCAAATCAATTGGTTTATTCTCTTGATAATTTTTAGCATTTAACCCGATTTTCTCAACAGCTTTAACAAATTTATGCTGTTCTTTTACGGAGAACGCCTCACGGGATGCCGCTCTTTGCAAACGATATTCATTAAATTTTTGATATACCTCGTTGTATCCACATTTCTTAAGGGTATTTTCAATAATATCTTGAATGTCTTCAACATTAATGGTCTTTCTTGATTCATAAACAGATACGATATAATCCAGTACTTGATTATATACTTTGTTTATTTTCTTTTCATTATTAGCTTCTTCATCAACACTATCAAAGGCCTGTTTTATTGCTATAGCTATCTTGACGCTGTTGAAAGTTACTCTTTGACCACTACGCTTGACAACAACTAAATTTTCTAACACTCCATTTTCTTTCATTTTCTCTACCCTCTACTACATTATAACAAAGATATAAAAATATGCAATGTTTTTTTTTGACTTTTTTTAAAATATTTTTTGGTAATTTTATTTTTTCTCTAATTTTTTCCTAAAAAAAACATTTTTCTATATTATATTATTTTTTTGTCAATATATGTCAATTAACAATACTTTTACATTTACTTTCACCCCAACCTATCGGGCAGTAAAAATAGCGAAAAACACTTGACTCTCTAGCCAACTTATGATAATATAGTTATTGTCAATGGCGAGGTATATCAACTGGCTAGATAGTTCGGTTCATACCCGAAATGTTGGGGGTTCGAGTCCCTCCCTCGCTACCAATTTGATTAATTTACTAGGCTTTAAGCCTAGTTTTTTATTGGGAATATCTAAATAGGTATTCCCATCTTTTTTATTTTAAGAATAAATGATATAATTATCTAAACAACAAATAGTAATTTGAAAGTGAGTTGTTGAGATGGAAATATTAGAATATGGTAATCCCAAAAATGAGAAAATCATTTTG
>CALVKM010000001.1 GCA_944332705.1 uncultured Bacilli bacterium | reverse complement strand
TGAAGAAAAACTATCAAAATACTACTACTATTTGTTTAAAAGGAAAAGGTCATTGTGAAGATGCACTAATTAATCCCGAAGAACATATTAAAACATTAAATAAAGTATTAAAAAAATAAATTCAAATTACAATTTATTGATTAAATATCTATAAAAAATTTGTAGTTATATTTTAGTTATTTTTTATAAAAAATAATTCAAATTTACTTATATTTAATCAAATCTATTCAAACTTACTCAAATTTTACAAATAATAAAAAGCCTTAAAAATAAAAGCTTTTTTGATATTTTACATCATATTACTAATTAGAGCTTTTTTTTCATACCCGACAGATCGGTGGTTCGAATCCACTCGTCGCTACCAAAGAATTCTACTAGATAGCAATATCTAGTTTTTTTGTTAAATATCTTATAGCTTTTCTTTTTTATTTTAAAATTATATGTTATAATTATCTAGACAATAAATAGTAATTTATGGAGGGAGATATTGTATGTTAATTACAGGAATTTTAATTACAATAGTTGCAATTTTTATGTTATTAGTTCCTCAATTTTTTATGAAACTTAAAAACCCTAGAATTCCAGATAAATTATTAAAAAATCCTAAAATGAAAATTATTCTTAGAATATGGGGTGGAATTTTTGTGATAGTTGGAATTTTATTGATTGTTTTCTCAATTATTTAATAACAAATTATAATATATAGGGGAGATATAGAAGTTATGAATAAAGAAAAATTAAAGATGAAAATATTTTTGATTTTAAGTTTTGTATTTGCAATTTTGACTTTAATTAGTGGATACTTGGTAATCACTCATAAATTAGATAACGCTGGTTATTCAGTTATACCAATGCTATTTACACTAACATTTAGTATATTATATAGAAATAACAAAAAAGATAAAGAGTAATACAAATTACAATTTATCGGTTAAATATCTATAAAAAATTTGTAGTTAAATTTGAGACTACTGAAAAAGTGTACAAATATTATTGTAAAGTGTATCAGTAGTCTCATATAATACAATATATGCTTTCTGATATTGAAGAAATGTTTGAAATAAATGATGTTGAAATTATTAGAAATTCGTTAGGTAATCCTTTAATAGCCCTAGATAATAATAGATTATCATATCTTGAACAAACATTAGATGATATACACATTATTGATGTAGAGTTTGATGGAATATTTGAGAATTTTTATGAAGTGAGTATTGATGGATAAATGGTAATTTGTGGAGGTCAATGTGAATAAGAAAAAATTAAGAATATTAAATCTATGTTTATATGGTATTGCTATAATAATTAGCCTTATTGCCTTATATACTTTATATTTGTTTTTGATGATAGTATTGGTTGGAAAATATTTTTAATTATTGTTGGTATATGTTGGCTTTTATCGGCGATATCGGGATTTATTAATAATTTGAAAGTGAGGAATAATGAATAAAGGAAAAGTTGGAATATCTTTAATAATACTTGGTAATATATTATACTTATCTCAAACTTTTTTTAGGGGTAATGGTTCTTCTTTTGGTGAATTTAGTTCAGGTTTACTACTAGGTTTAGCTCTAGGTATTAATTTAATAGGAATAATTTTATTAATAATATATATTTCTAAAAGTAAGGAGGAATAAAATGTATAAAACGGTTGTTATAGAATATGCTCCAAAAACAAATGATATGGCAAGAAAAATAGAAATGGAAGCTAATGAAATGTTGCAAAAAGGATATGTTTTAGTTACTATGTCTATTACAAATTCCGCGAAAGCAATATTGGTATTTAAAAAATAATGAAAAAATATGTAAAAATAATATTAATAATTATTGGGATTTTTTCAGTGTTTTTAGTAATAGATTGTATTCAAGCAAAAGTACTTAATAATAGCCCACTTATAAAAATTACTAAAAATATTGATGGTAGTACTGTAGATAAATTAGATGTAGGAGCACTTACTAAAACTTATTATTGTAAAGATTTTAAAAAAACAATATTTAAATGGGAAGAATATACTTGTCCAAATACAATTAATAATATAGATTCCTCTACTGCACAAAAAATAACTTGGAAAGAAATAACTGAAAATGGGGTTAATGAAGAATTATTACTCAAAAATATTGATATAGATATATTAAATGAAGTTAGTAGTGAATTACAAACATTAGTTAATGAAGCTTATGAAGAAGAAAGAGCAAATCCAGAAATTATTGTTACTGAAGGATGGGCTAGAATTTTAGAATATGAGTGTTTTAAAAAAGTAGTAGATATTGGAGATTCTGCTATGAAACCTCTATACTTAATAATTTATAAAAGTCAAAACCGTGGTGTCTATGAATATCTTTGTGCTTATGCTCTATACAAAATCTCCGGATATGACTTTTTTTGGTCAACAACTGATGAATTTATGGAAAAATTTAATGAAGAAGTATTAAAAAATAATAACCCTTGATTTATTTCCTATTAAAAATCTAAAATATTTTATATAATATGAGCGAAGGAGGAAATTATGAATCAAGAAAAAATTGGTAAATTTATTTGTAAATGCCGGAAGAATAAGAATATGACTCAACAAGACTTAGCGGAAAAACTTGGTGTATCAGATCGTACTATAGGAAACTGGGAAAATGGCAGAAATATGCCTGATTTAGCATTATTTAAACCATTATGTGATGAACTAGATATCACATTAAATGATTTAATGAGTGGTGAGGTAGTAAGTAAGAAAGAATATCAAGAAAAATTAGAAGAAAATATTGTTAATACCATTAATTTTACTAACAAAAAGATTAAAGATAAAAATAATTTTATTGGTTTAATATTAATAATATTTGGTATTTTTATTACTATTAGTGCCATGGCTATATTTCCAAGTGAATCTAGTTGGGGAGCTATTTACTCAGTAATTGGTGCTATGGCATCCTTAATTGGTGTTAGCAAATTTACTAAAAAATTAAGTTATATTAAAAGAATTATTTGTAACTTTGGCTACTTTATAATTTTTATAGCAATGTTATTTGTTATAGATTATATTGGAGTTATTAATATCAATCAAGCCCCAAGATTTTGTTTAGCAAAAGTTACTGGTGAAGATGTAATATATTATGATACTTTATTTTATGATGTTATAAGATGTAATAAAGACAGTAGCAATGAAACATATAAAATAATTAAAAATAGCAAATATAATAAAGATTTTATAGACAATTTTTGTAAATAATATATCATTTTTTGATAAAATATGCTATTATAGTTAATACATTCCAAGATAAGGAGGATATATGGAAAGTATTAAAGAATTAAATGAACTAATTAAAGAAACATTAGAACTTAGAATTAGTGATTGGGAATTATTAATGGATTTATATAATCGTGCTAATATGATGTATACAACTACTATCCACATAATGACTACTTATGCTGAAAACCAACAACAAGTAGTTGTACCATCAGAAGAACTAAATATTCTAAAAGAAAATATGTATTTACTAGCTGGTGAATTAATGCGTTATGAACCATTAAGAGATTTCCTACTAGAAAATAATTTAAATGATGAAAATACTCATAAAACTAGATAATTCTAGTTTTTTTAATTATTAAATAATGTTATAATAATAAAAAGAAGGTGTTTTATGGAATTAATTCAAGTTGGTCAAAATACTTATTATCTAAAAAATCCTACTAATATTGGAATATATAAAGTAAATGACAAAGATATTTATTTAATAGATACCGCCAATGATAGTGATGCTGGAAGAAAAATACTTAAAATAATTGCTGAACAAGGTTGGAATATAAAAGGTATAATTAATACCCATTCCAATGCAGATCATATCGGTGGAAACAAAATTATTCAAAATAGAACTAATTGTCAAATTCTAGCGCCAGATATTGAAAATTGTTTTATAGAAAATCCTATTTTAGAAGGAGCATTTTTATATGGTGGCTATCCATTTAAAGATTTAAGAAATAAATTTTTAATGGCTAAAGAATCTAAAACTAGCAATATTGATAATAATTTACCTAAAGGATTAGAGTATTTTTCATTAAAAGGGCATTATTTTAATATGATAGGAATTAAAACAAGTGATGATATATACTTTCTTGGAGATTCCCTATTTGGTGAAGAAACAATAAATAAATATCATGTATTTTTTATTTATAATGTTGAAGAATATTTAAATAGCCTAGATTTTTTAAGTACATTAAATGGCAAATTATTTATTCCATCCCATGGTAATGCCTCAAGTGATATTTCTAAACTTATTACAATGAACAAAGAAAAAATTACTGAAATATGTAATAAAATTTTAAACTATTGTAATGAATATCAAACATTTGAACAAATATTAAAATATATATTTGATGAATATGGTTTAACTATGAATTCTAATCAATATATTTTAGTTGGTAGTACTATAAAATCATATTTATCTTATTTATATGATACTTCTAAAATAAGTTATGAGTTTAAAGATAACATAATGTATTGGAGAACAATATGTTAAATATCTTAAATGATATAAATAGTCCTTATATCAAGGAAATAAATGATATAATTCTTAAATGGATTAATATTGAAACCATAGATAATATAAAAAATGGAATAATTAATAATATTTACCCTATTACTATTATTTTATTAAAAGATAATAAGTTAATTGGCTTTTATCAAATTGTAGAGCATGATAGTGATAATACTTCCTATACCCCATGGATTGCTAATGTTTATGTAAAAGAAGAATATAGACATTTAGGTTATGGGCGAATATTAATTGAATCTATTCCAGAGTTTATGAAAAAGTTAAATATTAAAACTATTTATTTACATACTAGACATATTAATCTATATGAAAAGTTTGGTTTTGAAAAATACCAAGAACTAGTTTTAGGAGACAATATAAAAAGATTTATATATAAAATGGATATATAAATCTTTTATTTTAAAACTTATATGATGTATTTATTTTATTTCATCATTTGTTACATAATAAGTATTTTTACCTTTTCCAACACTTTTTATTTCATTATTTTCTTTTAAAGTTTTTATAGCATGCTTAACTTGACCTTCAGTTAATTTCAAATCTATTATATATTTTTTATAAGACCTTTCATTATTTTTTATATATTCCAAAACCAAGGTTTTCGGATGTTTTCGGATGTTTTCGGATGTTTTTGGACATCTGCTAAATTATTTAAATAAAATCTACTATAAAAAGTTACAGAGAATATATTATCGTACAATTCAATTTTAGGCTTTTTTTCATCATCTTTATAAGCTTGAAACATTTTAAATATTCCGCTTCCTCTGCGCTCCATAAAATCTAATCTAGACAAAATATCACATAATAATTGGTTTCTTCTAGTACTAGTTGGTTTTTTTAAAAAATCTTCTAAATTTCTCCTATCTTCCAAACCACCATAAGAAATGATTTCTATTCTATCATCATAATATCCGATTTCAATATTTGTTCCTCTCATTAGATATTGTCTATGTGCTTCAGCATTAATTAATGCTTCCCTCTTCTATCCCAAATATTATGTAACCAATATCAAATCCATTAGCAAAAGAGCTAACCGCTTTCAAATAATTTTTAGGTTCATCAAAATTAACTTGTTCTTTTAATTCCAAATTATATTTTTCATCTGCAATTTTTTCTAGAATATCATTCAATCAAATACACCTTCTTTCTGTTTTTATTTTGCTACTTCACCATCTAAACTAAAGCTTTTTGCATCAAGTATTTTTACTGGAACTATTTTACCTATTAAATCATCACTACCAATGACATTAACAAGTTTCATGGTATCGGTATAACCACAAACTTTATCTTCACCTTTTTCACTCTTGCCAATAATTAAAACATCTACTATTTTACCTACTAATTTTTTATTAGCTTCCATAGCATAAGCATTTACTTTTTTATTTAGTGTTTGGAGTCTTTTATTTTTTTCATCCATACTAACATGATCTTCTAGAGTTGCCGCATAGGTGCCTTCTCTAGGTGAGAAAATGAAAGTAAAGGCACTGTCATATTTACAATAGTCAACTATATCTAAAGTAGCTTGAAAGTCTTCTTCTGTTTCATTTGGAAAACCTACGATAATATCAGTTGTGATACTAACATTTGGCACTCTTGCTTTAATGGTATCAAATAGTTTTTTATATTCATCTATAGTATATCTTCTGTTCATTTTCTTTAAGATATTATCACTACCTGATTGAATAGGTAAATGGATATATGGCATAATATTTTCATATTTAGCAATTATATCAATCATTCTATCCGTAAAATTCCAAGGATGACTGGTTACAAAACGAACACGAGGAATACCAATTTTAGCAACATTTTCGAGTAAATCTGCAAAATCATAACCAAGGTTTAAGTCTTTACCATAAGCATTAACATTTTGACCAAGCAAAGTTATTTCTAAATAACCCTTCTTTTTTAAATCTTCTACTTCCTTCAAAATGCTTTCCATTTTTCTACTTCTCTCACGACCACGAGTAAAAGGAACTATACAATAAGTACAAAACTTATCACAACCATATTGAATATTAATCCAAGCAGAAATTTTGGAATCTCTACTGTATCCGACATTTTCTGGTACTTCATCACTATTAGAATATACTTCAATATTTTGTCCAGCTTTATTCATAATTAAATCTGGTAATTCATTTAGATTGTGAGTACCTATTACTATATCAATATATTTGTGATTCTTCTCAATTTCTTCTACTTCACTTGGAAGTTGCATTAAACATCCTGTTAAAACAATGATTAAATCTTTATTTGTACTCTTTAAATGTTTACATCTACCTAAGTATCCAAATACTTTATCCTTAGCATTTTCTCTAATAGCACAAGTATTAAGCACAACAATATCTGCATCTTCTAGAGTATCTACTGGAGTGTAACCTAAAGCTTCTAGATAATATCTAATTTGTTCTGAATCATGAACATTCATTTGGCAGCCATAAGTTCTAAGAAAATACTTTTTACCTTTAAATATAGGTTTTAAATCTGCGGAAGCATCAATATATTTTATATCTACTTTACTTCTATCTTTAGCTTTGCATAAATCTGGTTTATTCATTTATACTACCTCACTTCACTTAAAATATTTTATCATATTATAGATTCTTTGTAAAATAAAAGAAAGCGACTTTTAAGGAACAGGGTTGCTTCGCTTTCAATATCTATTTTATAACTTTTTCTTTATTTTGCAAGTGATTCGACACCATTCGACATAGTTCGACAAAATTAGGTTTAGAAAAAAGTAAGAATGTTTATCTTACTATATAATCCCTCTGTGAAAGCGGGATTTTTAAGGATTTATTAATCATCTTTAATATTAAGAGTGAGTTAAGTGTTTAAGAAAGGTTATAGTTGAGAAAGGAACCTACCAAAACCCGCTTTCAACAACTATTTTATACTATTATTTTCATTTTGCAAGCGATTCGACAAAACCTGACAAAACTAGCCAAAATTCGACACTATCTCGACCTATTAAAATCATCTTTTCCCATTTTATACTCTTTAATAAGATTTCTAACTAAATGAGAATTTAATACTTCATTAATATTTTCACTATGTATATATCCTTCAACACCATTTATTAAATCATTAAAAATATCTACAATTTTAAGTACTTTTTCTTCATCACTTAAAATATTAAATAATGCTGATGAATCATCTAAAATATCAATAACTACCCCATTAAAGGTAAACCAAATAACAATTGGTTTATCACCTTCAAAAAACCCCACAAAATATTTTCTGGGACCATTTCGATAGTTTTCTAATTCTTTATTTCTTTTTCTAATAGCCTCTATATAGGAGGTTTTACCTTTTACCCTAAAGGTTATTTCACTCATTAATTTATTACGATGCAAGTAATGCACTAAAGATGCAATTATATTAGCTACTGGCAATAAATTAAGAGATTTATTATAAGACATTTTCTCACTTAAAATATAGGCATCTAATTCACTAAAATCATTATTTTTAAATTCTTCATTAAATTCTTTAAAATTAAGTCTTTCTAAATAATTATTAAATTCATTACTTCCTATAGCAGTAGCTAAATATATTATTGTTTGAATTATAGTATCATCCATAAAATCACCTTTTTTATGTCAAGTATAATACCATAAAATCTTAAAAAATGCAAAAATTTATTTTGCATTTTTAGGTTTTATTACTTCTAAGCCTCCCATATAAGGTTGTAATACTTTAGGAACTTTTACAGAACCATCACTTTGATAGTTATTTTCAATTAAAGCAATTAATGCTCTAGTTGATGCTAAAACTGTATTATTTAAAGTATGAACAAAGTAATTGCCATTTTCACCCTTTGTTCTAATACCTAGTCTTCTTGCTTGAGCATCACCTAAATTAGAGCATGAACCAACTTCAAAATACTTCTTTTGGCGTGGACTCCAAGCTTCAACATCAACAGATTTTACTTTTAAATCAGCAAGATCTCCACTACAACATTCAAGTGTTCTTACAGGTATATCTAAATTTCTAAATAGTTCTACCGTAAATTTCCACATTTTTTCATACCAGGCAAAAGATTCTTCAGGTTTACATAGTACAATCATTTCTTGTTTTTCAAATTGATGAACACGGTATATTCCTCGTTCTTCAATACCATGAGCTCCCACTTCTTTTCTAAAACATGGAGAATAGGAAGTCATAGTAATAGGCAAACTTTCTTCTTTAACAATTTGATCTTTAAATCTTCCTATCATAGAGTGTTCGCTTGTTCCAATTAAGTATAAATCTTCACCTTCTATTTTATACATCATGGCATCCATTTCCGCAAAGGACATAACACCAGTTACAACATCACTACGAATCATAAATGGTGGAATGCAGTAAGTAAATCCTTTATCAATCATGAAGTCTCTTGCATAAGCAAGCATAGCACTAGAAAGTCTAGCAATGTCTCCGATTAAATAGTAAAAACCATTACCACTAGTTCTGCCTGCGGCATCTTTATCAAGACCACTTAGGTTTTCCAAAATATCAGCATGGTAAGGTATTTCATAATTAGGAACTATTGGTTCTCCAAATCTTTCTAATTCGACATTTTCTGAATCATCTTTACCAATTGGAACAGAATCATCAATAATATTAGGAATAACCATCATTCTTGATTTTATTTCATGCTCTAAATTTTCTTCACTTTCTTCAAGTTCTTTAATTCTTTCATTAATACGGGTTACTTCGCTCTTAATTTTTTCAGCATCGCTTTTTTTACTTTCCCGCATTAAAGCTCCGATTTCTTTACTTAATTCATTTCTTTTAGCTCTTAGATTATCTCCTTCAAGTTTATATTCCCGATATGTCTTATCATATTCATAAACTTCATCAACTAAACCTAATTTTTCATCTTGAAATTTCTTCTTAATATTTTCTTTGACTAAATCACTATTTTCTCTAATTAATTTAATATCAATCATTTATATCTTCCTTTCTTAAAAAACAAAAAGAGTAATACCAAGGAGTCTAATTACGACGGTACCACCCTTTATAACTCATTTTAGATAACGGTATTACCCGAGCATATCGCTAACTCCAAAGGTAGATTCATTATACTTCCATTTTTAGTTTCCACCAGCCACTAAATCTCTATGAATTTCCATATAATTACTTATCCTTTATCTTCGTTGATATCAATAATATACCACAAAATTATAGACTTTGGCAATAATTATTCTAAAAAATACTCCGCTAATTTTTCATAATTATCTTGGCTATTCAAACAAGTATCTATCAATCTTGTTTTTTGTCCATGTTTTTGATATTCATTTAACCCTTTTATATAAAACGGTTTATTTCTTTCTTCAATATAAAAAGGCATTATATTATTTACCAAACATTCACGAAACATAATCATCCTGCCAACACGGCCATTGCCATCTTGAAATGGATGAATAGTTTCAAATCTAACATGAAATTCAATAATATCTTCAATTTTTTTATTTTCTTTACTATTGTACCAATCTAATAATTCTTTTATATCTTTAGGAACATCTTGTGGCAAACTTGTTTCAATATCACTTACAAAATTTTTTAGTCTTTTATAATCACCTATTACAATGTTACTATCTTCATCAACTGTACCCCTTTTTAAAATTAAATGATATTTTTTTATCATATTTTCACTTAATTCGTCTTCTAATGTATCAAGCATATATTTAAATAGAGTAAAATGATTTTTCACTTCAGTAACATCTTTAACTACAATAACTTGATCTTTATCAGCAATTATGGTTCCAGTATCATATATACTTGTAGTTTCATCTTTAGTAATAGTTGAACCTTCTATATGATTAGTATTATAAGCAAAATCTATTTGAGTTTTATAATATAGATTTCCAGATAAATGTATTTTTCTTTGTTCAATTAAAGCATTTTTAACCTTTTTTGCATCCATATTTACCTCCATATTCCTATTAATATTGTACTAAATTTAGTGAAAAAAGTCTATATTAAAGGCTTAAAAACGGCCGCCACCTCCACCGCCGCCGCCGAAGCCACCACCACTAGAGAAGCCTCCTCCTCCACCAGAACCACTAGAAAATCCACCAGATGATGAACTACTAGTTGTTCGAATTGCATGACTTCTAGCGCTACTAATCGATGTATTAACAGCTCTTGATAAAGTATGTAAATGGCTAATCATATATGTATCAAGTAATAAATCTTCATTTAAATCCATGTTTTCGATTTTTAATTTCATTGTTTTAGATAATTTATCAGCACAGCCGAGTACCACTGCATACACTAAATATTTTTCCCATAAAGCTATTTCTGGTAATGTTTTTTCATCAAATGTACCAAAATCTTCTAAAAATCTTTTAAATGCGTGCCACTTTTTATATTCTTCGGCACCTTTCATAGTTTTTCTTCTAGCATTAGATGTATAAATCATTAAAATAATAGCTAAAATTATTACTACTGGATAAATTTTAATAACATCAAATACAAAATGATTAACAACATATAAATGAATAATTCCAATAATACCATAAATAATTACAAGTACACTAAATACATATACCCACTTTTTTATTTTACCAGTTTTACTGTTTGCATCTTTAGTTTTATATGTAAGTTTTTTAGCATTAAATTTAAATATAACCATAGCTATAATAGCAATAAAGAAAGCAATAAAACCTATACCTGATGCAATAATTAAAATAAATATCATAGCTAATGTTCTAAGAGTACTGCTATAACTTTTAGCACCAGTTTCTAAGTTATCATCTTCATATAACTGTTCATTTAATGCTTCATTTAACATATATTTATGAAGTTTTTCCCACTCTCTATAAAAAGACATACTTGATGATGCGCGTTTTTTCAAATCTTTTAACCATACTTTTTTAGAATTATTAAAGAGTAAAGTCATAAGAGATTTCTCTTTCATACTTAAAGTATTTACTTCAACAACATTTTTTTCAAGTAATATATCATCTTTATTTTTATCTTCAGTTGCTTTTATTTTATGTTGATAAATTAAATAGAGAATTTCTGCTGATATAGATTTATCACTAATATCCTTTTTAAATAAATATTCTACAGTTGATGGAGAAAACTTATCTGGAAAATCTCTTAAATATTGGTGATCAAAATTAACTTTATATTCTTTATCGCATTTGATGTAAATATATATTCCTACTCCAAGTATAGATGCGATTACTACTAAAGCTATAAAACAAGCATTTTTATTATAATCTTCTTCACTAACAATAATTTTTTCCCTTACTGGTTCTAATTCTTTTAACAATTCTTCTTTTAATTCTGTTGATTCTAAAACACTTACTGCTTCCATTGCATTGTTATACCAATAATACTCTACATATTCTATTGCTAAATCCGTATAATAACGAGCATCACTTTCTTCTTTTTCATTAACTAAAACATGTAATTCTTCTAACTTTTTATTTAAATCTTCTAAAACAGTTTCATCAGTAACTAAAGAAATATAATATTTAGCGTTATTATAACAATTTCTACTTACATATTCATTACAATATTCTAATTCTTCATAAGCATTTTGCTGATTTTGATATTCTTCTTGTTCTCTTTCATAATTCGCTTGATTAGCGGCATCAGTTTCATAATTAATTATTTTATCTAAAGCTACTACTCCAGTAGTTTTAGTAGAGTCCCTTACAACACTTGTATCAAAAACTGCTCTTACATCTACTGCTTCATAACTATAAACATTATTTACTTCTGCTTCTAGTGTATCTACTCCACTTTTATAAATTTCACCATTTAAAGGCCCATGTGCCCAAATGCGAAATTCATTTTGATTTCCTGGAAATGTTACTTTTATTTTTAAAGTACCAATTGATTCACTTAAACTATCACCGATTGCATTCCAATATATTTCTGCAACATCACTATGAACTACTGCCATATTTTTTAAAGTATATTTAATATAAAATGCTTCATTATAACTATCTGGCAAATAAATTCTATAGGATTCACCATCAGATAATGTATATATTTCATATACACCATAATCTCCAGCATCAGCTGAACTAACACGCTCAAATAATGTGCCATCAATATTAGAAAAATCAAAATTATCATCAATTGGTAGTGCTCTTATTTCATTAAGTTCAATACCACTACCATTATGAATTTTACTTCCACCATAGTAATCAAGTTCGGGACGAAAATCATATAAATCATCATTCTTATACAATATTTCTCTTTCCATTCCATTAAATTCACCATTTAAATAGAAGTATTCTTCAACTACCAAATCTCCATTACTTTGTATTTCAGCATTAATATAAAACTTTTCAATACCTGATGCATTACCAACAATCATAAATGAAAATATAGTAATACTAAGCACAATTATTTTTAATAAATTCTTCATAATATCAATCCTTATTATTTATAATATATCATAAGTAAAAAGGCTTGACAATTACTTTTTGATTTACTGAATGTCAATGATTTTATTAAAAAAAGTATGACTTTCCTATTATATAAAAAAATAACTGAAAACTATTTTTCAATTATCTTTTTTATTCCTGCATAAGGAAGCCAAGCACAAGTTTTACGACTTGTGTTTTTTACATTCTCATAAACACTAGCTTCTTTAATTAAATCTTTATTGTAATCTAAATCATTTAACATATTATCAATATTATTTATTATTTCTTTTGCTTCATTAATTGTTTTGCCAATTAGCAAAGTGGTCATAATTGATGCAGAAGAAATACTTATTGCACAAGCTTCACCATCAAAAGTAATATCTTTGATAATATCATCATCAATTAAACAATAAATATCTAAATTATCAATACATGATGTATTTTTTGTGTTTTGTTTTAAATAGTTACTATCTTCTATTCTTTTTTTGTTTCTTGGATTACTATAATGATTCATTACTACATCTCTATAATTCAATTTAAATCATCTCTCTTACTATTTTTTCTTTATCTTTTAAAAGTTCTACTAATTCATCTATTTCACTTTCAGTATTATAAAAATATAAACTAATTCTTAGAGAATTATCAACACCAGTAACATTTTTGGTTAATTTTGCACAATGATTACCCGCTCTTACACAGATATTGTATTTATTTAAATAGTAGGCAACATCTTGAGAAAAAACATCATTGACATTAAATGCAACAATTCCACTTTCTGATTCTAAATTTAATATATCTATGTGTGGAATACTCACTAATTTATCAATTAAGTACTCTCTTAAATGACGTTCCCTTTCCTCAATTTTATCCATACCAATTTTCTTTAAATAACGAATTGCTTCCCCAAAACCAATGACTCCAGCGATATTTGGTGTTCCAGCTTCTAATCTAGTTGGTAAATCTTTTAAATAAACTTCATTTGGACTATCAAAGGATTCATTCATTCCCCCACCTAGATTAATTGGTACCAAGTCTTCTAGTAACTCCTTTTTACCATAAAGGACTCCTACTCCAGTTGGGCCAAGCATTTTATGAGCAGAAAAGGTTAGAAAATCAACATCTAATTCTTGAACATCTACTTTCATGTGCGGTACACTTTGAGCTCCATCAACAACTAAAAATATATTATTTTCATGAGCAATCGCAGCTATTTCTTTAATAGGACGAACATCTCCGATAACATTGGTTACATGAGCAAGGGCAATTATTTTAGTTTTGGGAGTTATGCTTTTTTTCACATTATCAATAGTTACATGTAAGTAATCATCTAAAGGAATAAAATTAACTACACAACCATAATCAGTTGCAAGTTTAAACCACGGCAAGACATTGGATGCATGTTCACTAGTAGTTATTAGTATCTCATCTCCTGGCTCAACTAAATTAGCAAAAAAGCCATTAACAATCATATTTAAGGAATCGGTTGAACCACTAGTAAATATTACTTCTTCTTTACTTCTGGCATTTATAAAATCAACTACTTCTTCTCTAGCATTTTCATATTCCAAATCAACTTTATAAGAAATATCATAATCACCTCGATGAGCATTGGCACTATAATTAGAATAATAATCAACAATTTTATCAATGACACATTTAGGTTTAAAACTAGTTGCTCCATTATCTAAATAAATTATATCTTGTTTTAACATTGGAAAATCTTCTCTATTCATAATTACCTTCTTTCTTTTGTTTCTATAATAACATATTCACTTATTTTATTTGTACTTATAACAAAGGCCTTGTCCAGAGACATTATTTTAACATATTTTTTTAAAAATTACAAATTTTAATTGACACAAAATAAATTTGTGGTATAATATTATTTATAAGACAACATCTATTTTCATATTTTTACCAAAAGTATTTATACTTTTGATGTTTGTCTTATAACATAACCCAAAATTATTTTGGGTTTTTAATTGTTAACTAACCATGTCAAACACTAGAGGCTAATAAGATAAAAAGCACAAGTTTTATGACGCTTGTACTTTTTTGTTGGATTTATTTTTTCCTTCTAAACGATATTTAACATTGGTTGCTAAAATACTATAAATAATTGAACAAATTGGAACACTTAAAAGCATACCTAGTACTCCATTTATACTTGCTCCAATTGTAACTGCAACAAGTACCCAAATTCCTGGAAGGCCAACTGATTTACCAACTACTTTTGGATAAATTAAGTTACCTTCAAGTTGTTGGAGAATAATTATGAACATAACAAATATTATTGCTTGAAGTGGGCTTATCATAAATATTAGGAAAGCTCCAAAAATTGTGCCAATAAATGCTCCGAAGACAGGAATCAAAGCTGTAAAACCAACTAAAACGGAAATAGTTGATGCATATGGAAGACGAAGTAAAACCATACCAATAAAACAAAGTATGCCAATAATTATTGCTTCCATACATTGACCACTCACAAAACTAGAAAATACTTTATTAGATAAATGAGCTATATCTTTTATTTTATTTACTCTTTTTTTAGGTAAATATGCATCCATTACTTTATTAAATTGATTAGCTATTTTTTCTTTTTGAGCTAAAAAATAAATCGCAAAAACAAAACCAATTGTT
This sequence comes from uncultured Bacilli bacterium, assembly GCA_944332705.1. Taxonomy (GTDB): domain Bacteria; phylum Bacillota_I; class Bacilli_A; order RF39; family UBA660; genus Onthocola_B. The sequence continues at coordinate 101,781 of CALVKM010000001.1, read as the reverse complement.
ACATTAACAAAAGCACTAACAACATTCGAAGCAATGCCTAAAGTGGCATCTATTAATTGATTAGAATTGTTTTTAATATATTCAGCAAGACTGGTACCAAGTGAATCTAGTACTGCTTTAACTTCATTAATAACATCAGCATCAATACCCCAATTATTAAGGAGATTTTGAAGACTTCTGCTATAAACGGGAATGCTATCCGCAAATAAAGATATTGTATTTTGTAAATTTGGAATAATTAGAAATAATAAGAAAACTATGAAACCTAATACTATAGCTATAGATATAAGTAAACTTATTGGTCTTTTAACTTTAGTGCTAGCCTTCCATTTGCCGAACCATTTAGTTTCAATAGAATTCATTAAGACATTTAAGACAAAAGCTATAGCTAGGCCAATGATAAATGGCATAAATATTTTTATTACAAATTTAATGAAAGACCATATTTCAAAAATATAAATAAAAGCAAAAATTAAAACTATAGCAAAAATAATTAGTTTTTTAATATCTTTGATATTTATTGTTTTCATCAAGCAACCTTCCTTTCTAAACTATTTAAAAAATCAATTACATTTTCTACTGTATAAACCGCAAACTGAGTTTTATTGTTCATTTCTTTGATAACTATCAATTCATTTTCACTAAAGTCCTCAAAAGTTAATGAATAACCTACACCATCCATACTAGCATTTACTTTCAAGATGACCTCTGCTTCATGATCATCAACTATTGTTGGATTATCAACTTTTTCTGATGAGTGAATAGTACTAATGATTTCACTCATTGCATTTTGGGTAATATCTCCATTTACGTAAAGACTTAAGTTTTCATAATCATAAAGCCACATATCACTTAGTTTGTAATCATCAGAACAATAATTACCATTGGCCATATGAATTGAAACACGCCTTAAATATTTATCATTAGTTATATCATAATCTATTATGGTTATAGCATTGTTACTATCATAATAATACCTATCATAACATTTTTCGAGAGTTTCTAAATAACTATTTTTAGCTTCATTTATACTTTCATAACCTAAAGGGGTTATAAATGAAGCCGTCAAGTTGCTATTTAAATCTTCAAAATACATAAATCTTTTAATTGGTATTCCATCACCAATCATAAAATCTTCTAAGTATACTTCATTAATAAATGTTTTATTAATTAAAAGCAAAAATGCTAAAGCCATAAAACCAAAGATTAAAACTAGTTTGATGGCACCGAAAATCCATTTCATATTTTACTCCTCAATTAAAGATAAACTTACTCTTCCCTTATCTTTTTCTATTCCACATATATGAACATTAATAATATCCCCTACTTTTAAAATTTCACTAGGATGTTTAACAAAATTTTTACTCATTTTAGAAATATGAATTAGGGCATCGTCATGAAGGCCAATATCAACGAATGCTCCAAAAGCTGTTACATTACGAACGGTACCTTCAAGTTCCATTCCAAGTTCTAAGTCATCAATTGATAAAACATCACTGCGTAGTTGCATTTGTTTTATTTCATCACGTGGGTCAATTACACCATTAACTAAATTATTCTTAATTAAATCCCATTTTTCTTCCGAAATATCGTATTTATTCATTACTTCATTTTTATTTAAAGCATCGATTTTTTCTTTCATATAATCAGTTCCAACTTTGGCTACATCGATATTGTTATCTTGTAAAATTTTGTTAACAATCTCGTAATCTTCTGGGTGAATATTGGTTTTATCAAGTGGATTATCTCCATTAAATATCCTTAGGAATCCTGCAGATTGTTCAAAAGCTTTATCATTACCTTCAATATTCTCAAGTTCCCTTCTAGATTTAATTACGCCATTAATCTTTCGATAATCTAGAATTTTTTTAATAATACTTTTATTTAAGCCTGAAACATAATTTAGAATACTTTCACTAGCATTATTTAAATTAACTCCAACTTTATTAACTACTTTACTTACAACAAAACCTAATTCTTCATCTAGTTCTTTTTGTTTTAAATCATGTTGATAAAGTCCTACTCCTATTGCTTTAGGATCAATTTTTACAAGTTCTGATAAAGCATCTTGTAATCTTCTTCCAATACTTACAGCACTTCTTTGTTCTACTGAATAATCTGGGAATTCGGATTTGGCTAAAGGAGATGCCGAGTAAACACTAGCTCCAGCTTCACTCACTATTACATATTTAACATCTAAATTATATTTTTTAATAAGGTTAGCAACAAAAGCTTCACTTTCTCTTGATGCCGTTCCATTACCAATAGCAATAATCTTAACTCCATGTTTCTGCATTAAGGCAAGCATAATTTTTTCTGCCATATCGACTTCTTTTTTAGGTTCATGCGGATATATTACACCAATTTCTAGGACCTCACCAGTTGGAGATAATACCGCTAGTTTACAACCAGTTCTAAAGGCTGGGTCAAATCCCATAACAACACACCCTTTAATCGGTGGTGTCAAAAGTAAATTTTCTAAATTATTACCAAATTCATTAATACCAAATTCACTAGCTTTATCATATAATTCTGCTTTGATATTCCGCTCTAAACTAGGTTCTAAAAGTCTCTTCCAAGCATCTTCAATATAGTTTTTTATATCAGGTATAAGAGGACTTTTCTTATTTCCTATTACTTCATTATGTAAGTATTCTAATACTTTTTTACTATCAACACTTAAACTATAAGTTACTACCTTTTCCTTTTCAGCTCTCGCAATTGCTAAAGTTTGATGTGGTTTCATATTAGTAATCTTTTGTTCAAAGTCATAATATATTTCATAGACTTTATTAGGATCTTCTGCATTTTTCTTAAGTTTTCCTTTAACTACCCCATTATACCAATAGTAATTTCTAATAAACTTTCGATACTTTGGTTTATCACTTATCCAGTCCGCAATAATATATCCAGCATGCATCATAGCTTCATCCACAGTCTTAACTTGATCATTTAAGAATTCTTTAGCTATTTCATCTCTAGTTTTATTAGGAAGCATCATGATAATCTTCGCTAAAGGTTCAAGTCCCATTTTAATTGCTTCTGTTCCTTTAGTCTTTCTTTTTTCCTTAAATGGTGTATAGATATCTTCTACTTCACTTAATTTAGTTGCTTCATCTATTGCTTTAACAAGTTCTGGTGTAAGCATTCCTTTTTCATCAATTAATCTTTTAACATCATCTTTTCTCATCTGTAAATTAACTGCATAGTTATACTCGGTTTCAATAAGTCTCAATTCCTCTTCATTTAAATTGCCAGTTACTTCTTTTCTATATCTGGCAATAAAAGGAATAGTTGCTCCTTCACTAAGCAAATTTATAACAGCCTTGATTTGACTAGGCTTTAAATTAATTTTACTACTTACTTTATTAATTATTTCTTCATTCATGTTTATACCTCTATTTAATTATAAGAGATTTTTACTATTAAAACAAGAGTTTATAAGCTATAAATAGTAACAAAAACATCAAATAAGCGTTCTTTTTAGAGTTTTTCTATGGATTATATCATAATAAAAATTATAGTAGTCTTCAAATCTTGTTAAATACCAATCTTTTATATTTGGGGAAATTGAAGACTTTGTTTGATCTTCAATTAAGTCAAATATTTTTCGAATGTTTTCTTCACTTATAACCCATAAAAAATTTGAAAGCATTGAACTAAATTCATCACTACTTTCTCTTTGAAATCTTTCTACTAGTTCTTCAATTGATCTTGTTTTATTATCTATATTTAATCCCATGTTTAAAAATATTGCCCAATCGGTTACAATTCTCGAATTATCATAGATTGGTTGAAGATTTTTAGATCCATCAAGTTGCTCTACAATGCCCCAATTACTACAATGTCTATCTTCATTACCTAAAAGCATATCAAAAATAAACATTTTTACTAAATCATACATAATGCCACTTACTACTGCTTTTTTATTAAACAAATCTTGATAATATATTTCTAATGCATGCCAGATATCTATTAATGAATTATGTTCGGAAAAATCTTCGCCATAAATACATTTTAATAGTTCATCTCCTGCGATGTATTTGGCGTTTTTTTCTTTAAAATCTTTAGAAATTACTCCCTTAAATTCACCAACAATTGCTAAATCATAAAAAATGCTATCTAATCCCATGTCTTTTGCGATAAAATATGCAATTAATTCATTATATGGATATACTAAATCTTTATTTTTATCTACTAAAGAATCAAATTTAAAATAATATCTTTCATTATTATAAATAAAACTAAATACAAATTGTTTATTAGCATTTTCTTTTCTTTTTTTGATAATTTTAATTTTGTTGTTCTTTTTTAATTTTTTTAAAAATTTATCTATATCTTTCTCATGGCTAACATGTAATATTTCATTTAAATTTAAAAATCCATCAATTCTTTCCATATTTAAAACAAACACACTCATGACTATTAATTACTCCGATAGCTTGAAGGTAAGAATAAATAATAGTTGTTCCTACAAATTTCATGCCTTTCTTCTTTAAAATATTAGATATTTTATCTGATAATTCATTATGAGTTATTTTACTATCTGTGTATAATACTTCATTACCTGTAAATGACCAAATGAAATTGGCAAATGAACCATATTCTTTTTGAATAGCTAAAAAAACTCTTGTATTATTTATTGTTGCTTCTATTTTTCTTCTATTTCTAATTATACCCGAATTATTCATTAGTTCATTTATCTTTTCTTCATTATAATTAACTATTTTTTTATAATCAAAATTATCCATTGCTAATCTAAAGTTTTCTCTCTTTTTTAATATTGTTTCCCAAGAAAGTCCCGCTTGGAACATTTCTAATATTAATAGTTCATATAATTCATGATCATCATATTTGGGAACTCCCCACTCTAAATCATGATAATCTACATATATTTTATTATTTAAATTAACCCAAAAACATCTTTTCATTTATTCGTCTCCATATAATATTTTCGTTCTGCTAGAGTACTGGCCACATAATCAAGTTCATCATATTCTTCGTCTTCTAAATCATCATCTACTCTATCAACTAATAATAATACTTCATCAATTGATGAACATTTAGTAACATCAATATTATATTTTAATAATACACTTGCCTCATAATCATTAATTAAAATATTTTTACCATATTTCTTTAATTCATCCATATAAATCACTAGACACTATTTTACCACAAAAAACGGGCTTATTTAAGCCCTAAATTACTTTTTAAATATAAATTCTCTTTGAATAATAAAATTAATTACAAATATAATAGCATCTACTATAATTTTAACTAAAGTAGCATTCCATGTTGTAAGTTTCACTAAATAATTAACGGCAAATCCTGATACAAACATCATTATTATAACTAATGTAAAATATTTAACTAAAGAATATTTATTCATCTTTTTAAAAACTAGTTTAGAATTAATTAAGTAATTATAAAGTGATGATATAATCCGAGCTAATATAGTAGATATTAATATAGCATTAGCAATATTTTTAATAATAGAAAGAATTAATGTAAATAGAAGTATATCTACAACAAAACTAGAAATTGCTGCTAATATATATTTTATAAATAACTTATAAATCATGATAGAATCTTTAACAGGATTAAAGTGACTTAATTCATTACCATTTATATAAACGGTATCAATTTCTTCTTCGTATATTTTAATATCTTCATTTTTACAAGTTATTAACATATTAGTTTCATATTCGTATCGTTCACCAGCCACATCTAAAAATTTAGTAGCTATATCTTTGCTCATTGCTCTAAGCCCTGTTTGAGTATCAGTAATTTTTATACCAACAAACATTTTAAACATATTTCTAGTTATTTTATTACCATATTTACTTTTAAAAGGTACATTTTTATCATTAAAGTTTCTTGTTCCTAAAACTAAAGATTCTGGATTATTTAGTGATGCCTTAAAACAATTTTCGATATCTTTAACACTATGTTGACCATCACAATCAGCAGTAACTATAACTTTTACTTTAGGAAATTCATTTAAAATATAATTAATTCCCGTTTTTAATGCTCTCCCTTTACCTAAATTTTTATAATGACTAATAACTATATAGTTATTAGATAACTTTTCAAAAAAGCTATCATGTATTTTATCTGAACCATCATTAACAATAACTATATTTTTAAATCTTTTACTAAGTTCCCCTAAAAAATCTTGCATTATTTTTTCATCAGGATTATATGATGGAATTAAAATAACTGCATCTTTATTCATTTGAATCATCCTCTACTGCTTTAATATTTATTAATTTCCAATTTCCCTCATTATCCTTTATAAAATACAGTGTATCATGCATAATATCACTTTGGTGTTTGCCAGCAACAATCATATCTTTTTCTAAATAAACCTCACACGAAAAGGCATCAAGGCCATATATTACAAAATTTTCTAATCTTTCTACTGGCCAAATAGGATCACCTAAAGTGTGTCTAGATGTAAATGTTATATCAACTCCATGAGCCCAGTTGTAAGCTAAATCATATACACTTGTTCCTTCAATCATTGCTTCAGTTACAGTACCAAGGCCATACCATGGACCCGTTAAATCACGAGTTAAGAACAAATGCCAATTATGAGCCAACTTTATAATATCAAAATTTATATCAATATATTCTTGAGCTTCTTCTAAAGTTTCTACATGAATAAAATAATCCTCATTTTGATAAACAAAATTATCTTCTTTGACTTCCACTTCATTACCTAAAAAATCTTTAAAAGTTATTTCTTTTTCACTATTTAAATCATTTATTTCATAAGTTGAAAGCTTTGGCATTGAATCATTATAATACATAAAATCTAAATCCGCAAAGTTTTCTTCGCGACTTGATGCATCCATTACTTCACCATCAACTAAAACTTGCCAGTTACTTGGTATAATTACATCATAATAGAATAATCCTCTAGCTAAATTAGGTGTAATATTCTCTACTTCTCTAATTTGATAACTAAATAAACCTAATTTAGTTTTAGTATCAACAACTTTACTAGTAATTGTAAAAATCAACCGATCATTTAAATAAATATCATAAGTATCATCATCTACTTTTTCATAAACAAAATCATCACTTTTAGTTATTTTTTTATAAGTATCAAGTAAGTCATCAGATAGATTATTATCTTCCAGATAACTTATTAATTCTTCATCACTTAAATCATTAATAGTATTTTTTAAAAAATTATTCATTTGATGATTTTCATAGCTCACTAAAGTTACAAAGATATAGATTAGAAACACTATAGCAAGTACTCCTAAAACACCGGTATATATTAACAAACTTTTTTTAAAATTATTTTTTCTTCTATTAATTCTTCTCATAATTATTCCTTTACTACAAATGCGGTTGGTAATCTCCATGAAGAATTGGAGTAATAAAATGTTACACTAGTCATCAAATACTTTCCGTTATAATACATTGTCGATGAACTACCACCATCAATATTTGCGGCATTAACAGCTCCATATTCACTCATTACTTCAATTAAATCAGCAGCAGTTGCACCCAGATGTCCATTTTTACCACGACCATCAGTTACTAAAAATAATACTGAACCATCTTCTCTTTGACCAATAGCAGTTCTTGGATTTGCTCCACTACCCATACCATTTAATTCTCTTTTTTCGCCATTAATAATTAGTTTTACAAAATGGTTATTAGCATCACTCGCCTCTTCTTGGAAAGATACCGCATCCCGAATTCCTTCAGTTTCTATTAAATTTTCAATTTCACTTCTATTCATATTACTTATATCAATAATTCTTAAAATATTTTCATTGTCAAAACCAATTAAATGAAGTCCAGTAGCTCCAAGTGACATATCCTCTATTTCGCCATTACTTACAGTTACTCCAAGTGGTCTTCCACCTTTATTAGCATCACTGTAATAAAGTCCGCCATTAATACCAGCGATAGCTCCAGATTCGGTAACTAATTTATCTAGTTCCTTACCATATTCACCCCATGGATAAGTTGTTGCTAAACTTATTTTTGATGGATCATTTATAACCATCATTGTACCTTCATAATTATTACCACTAACTTTATATATTTCAATTAATTCTTTATTCGAAGTCCCACCAACATTAATTAAATTACCATCAACTTCACTATCCATCTCTTTTAAGGAATTTTTATTGACAATCTCTTGGATATCTTCATCACTCATAAAAACATTAGCCAAAAACTTTAGTTGACCAGTCTCTAAAATAGTTGTTACAAATAATTCTTGAGCACTTTTTGATGGCCCATGACAAATAAAATAAATTGTTAATATTAAAGTTAAAACAATAATTAATAATGTAATACCTATGAAGCTAAATGTTTTTCCTACTATTTTTACTACTTTCATAATACCGCTCCATTTCAGTTAACAATAATATACCATAAAAAGATTTTTAAATAAAGGGTTTTACTACACTTTAATTCATGTTATAATGAATTCGTGATAATATGAAAAAGTTGTTTATATTTTTATTGCTAATACCAATGATTGTAAATGCTGAAGAACGCACCTATACCCACGAAAACACTAGTATTTTTATTAATGGAGATGCTACTACTAAATTAAGTGATAACAACTATAATACTTATGTAACTCTAAATTCAGAAGATACAATAACTATTGAAAATACTGAAATGTTTAATTATGTATATATTATTTATTATGTAGAAAGTATGACTGGTACTATAAATTATAATGATACATCTACTAAAGTTGGCGAAAATAACTTTTTACATGAATGTATTAAATTAGATGAAGCAACTAATAAAATAACTATTAATTATGATGATACTGTTAGAATAAAAGAAATATTTTTATTTAATGAAACATTACCTAATTGGGTACAAACTTGGAATAAACCATTAGATAATGCTGATATATTACTTTTTTCTACGCATAGTGATGATGAACATCTATTTTTTGCGGGTTTAATTCCTAGTATGATAGCTAGTGGCAAAAACATTCAAGTTGTTTATTTAACACACCATAATGATAATCCTAAAAGATTAGATGAACAACTAAATGGTTTGTGGGCGGTAGGTCTTCGTAACTATCCCGTTTTAGGTGCTTTCCCCGATGCCTACTCTGAATCACTAAATGGTGCCACAACCAACTTATCATACGCCGGATTTTCCCTTGATGATGTTATAAACTTTCAAATAGATATAATAAAAAGATTTAAACCATTAGTAGTTGTTAATCATGATGAAGCTGGTGAATATAGTCATGGTCAACATATTTTAAATACTCATGCTCTAAAAGAAGCCCTAAATTTACTGGAATATGAATATAAACCAGAGAAAGTTTATCTTCATTTATATGAAGAAAATTCTATTACTATGAATTATGATATTCCTCTAGAATATTATAATGGCATGACTGCATTCGAGGTATCAAAATTAGGTTATGCTGAACATGACTCTCAACAATATACTTGGTTTACTGATTGGCTTAAAGGGAAAAATAATGAATATACTAAAGCAACAGATATTAAAACTTATAGTCCAACAAAATTTGGTTTATATTATTCTAAAAATGGTAATTATGAAACTTTAGATAATGATTTATTTTACGATGTTGAAATAATTTCTAATGAAGAACCTACAGAAGATACCCAAATTAACGAACCAGTTAATGAAGAAATAAAGGAACTAGCAAATAATGAAGATTACAAAATACCAATAATTGTTGTTAGTAGTTTAATAGGAATAGCATTAATAATTATATTGATTAGGGTATTAAAAAAGTAAACGATTAATGTTTACTTTTTTAATACTTATATAAGCTTTAATTTATTTTTTTATTTAAACCTTGTTGATATAAATCATTGAAACTATTACCTTTATGAATCCATAAAGCAAAATTATTTTTATATTTTTTAGCAATGTCATATAATTTATCAAATGTACTATTTTTTAAATGTATGTGTTCACTATCAAATACATTTTTCAACATATCTTTATCAAGAATTCCTAAATGTAGGGCTATAAAAATACTACTTATTACTATATCAATTTTTGTTATTGGAATAACTCCTTTTAAATGATCTTGTATTTCTTCTTCTAAATCATTTTCTAGCATTTCTTGATTAGTATGCTCATCTATAATTTTGTATTTATCATTCTTGCTTTGCTCTAATATTATACTTTCAAATTCACGAATATTTTCCATACATAAATAATAATTATCTTCTATAATAAAATCATTAAAATCAACTATTTCATCCAATTCTTCTAAAGAAAAATCAATATCATGATATTTACTTAATATTTTTTGTAAATCTTTTCTTTTAACCATTCCATACATTAATATATATTCATTAACATAATCTATATCATTAATAAAATTAGCATCATCCATCTTATTATATTCTTCGAATATTTCTTTAGGAATATATTTTATATTATTATAAAAATAATAATATCCCCTTCTAATTTGATATGAATCTAAATAATCATCATCAATAAAACTACCATCATCAATATCTGATAAATCAGAATATACATATTCTTCAAAATCAGTTAAAATAGCTTCTCTTAAATCATTTATATTTAAAACATTATATTGTTCAAATAATAAATTAAGGGTCTCTTTATTTAATACTTTTAAATAACTCATTAATGTTTCATCTTTTGGTAATTCGGTTAATGTAAATAATTCCATGTCTACTTCTGCCTTAGTTCTTCCTCTAAAGCACCAATAACATATTTCTTCATCTAAAACTACTAAATTATTTATTAATATATTCTTTTGTCTTTTATTTAAATGATATTTACTAGCTAATATATTACTAGTTTCTAAAAAATCCCTCGGTTCTGGAAAAACCGTTTGGATAAAGTCTAGGACAAATTCATTATCCTTTATACCTAAATCATCTTTTAAATTGGAAATTTTAATAGACATACTAATCATATAAAAAGTTTCTTTATCTAATTCTAGACTATCAGATAATGGCATATTAACAAAATCTTTATATTCTTCCCTGAATTTAAAATGTTTATTCCATAAATATTCTTTTCCATTTACAGAAATTATTTTTCCTTTTCTTAAAGCTTTATCAATAGCTTCTTTATTAATTATTTTATTATTTTTTTGATATATCTTAAATAATTCATCAATAGATACTAAGCCACAGACAAAAAGCATCATTGATGTAAATGCTAAAAATGAATTTACTTCAATTGTTGATAAAGTTTCTTTATCTAATTTTGTTTGCAATAATTTTTTTATATCATCAGGTACATAGTATTCAAATTTGTTATTCTTTTTATAAACAAACACTATTCCTGTTTTAATTAAAGTATCATTTTCAAAATCTTTTCTTTTACCATTAATAAAATCCAGTAATTCTAAAACAGAAGTTATTGGCAAAATCATTATATTTTCTTTAAATTTATTGATTAATGTTTCTTTTAGAAATTCAAGGCATTTTGCTTTATTTCTAAAATCTGTTGGAACACTCAACCAATTGTGACAAATTACTTCTATTTTGGTTTTTATCCAACAATTTTAAACAATCTTCTAAATTACCTTGTGGTTGTTTTTTTAAACATAAAATTTCTTTAATATCAATACTTAAAAATTCATTTAATAATTCTTCAGTCATAATACACTCCTTAATTTAAATATTTTTTCATTAACTTTTTAGCTTGTTTTACACCTTCAGGCGTTAAAGTAACTGATTTGTTTTTATATTTTGATCCATATAAATAGTTTTTTTCAGTTAAATTATTTAAGGCATCAAATGAATAACCCTTCCAGCTACTATAAAACTTTTGCTCGGATATTTCACCTTGATTGTTATAAGCATAACCAGGTTCTTCCCAAGCAGTTAAATATAGTAATAATAATGTTAATTCTTCAATTTTCTCTTCCATAAAACTTGTCTCCTTATCTAAATTCTTTAATATTTTCAAACATAAACTCTATTTTATCAACAATTTTTTCAGCGTGATAGTGTCCACAATACCATTTATCATATTTTATAGTTTCTTCCACAGTATCTAAGAATTCTTCCATAGTTTTATCTACCGTTTTTTGGTCAATACCACTTAAGAACACTTCTACCGGCTCATACTTTTTAGGAGATGTATGCGATAATATTACATCTACATGAGTCCCTTGATATTTTTTTAGTATCATATCCATTTCACTCTTACTTAATTGCTCATCTTTAAACCAATGCCAACCAAAAGTAAGACGAATATCTTTATCAACAGAATAAGCACCACCGATGACTAAAACTTTTTTATTATTTATAGTATAAATTTCCCCATTTTTTAAAAATATTAAATTAGGATAATCATCTTCTATAAATACTTTGCCACCATGCATTTTCTTTTCTTTATATGTAGAAATATTTTCTGGTCTTTCTTCATGATTTCCTTGAATACATAAAAATGTAATATCTAGGCTATTTAAATAGTCTTTTAATTTTTTATCTTCCTTATTTAAAAAATAATTAATACCAGCATCTCCTAGAATTATTAAAGTACTACCCTTTGGTAAATTATTAACCCTAGTAAAATCTCGATGAGTATCTCCCGTAATATAAAACATTACATCTCATCCATTTCTTTTTCGCTATATCCGCCATAAAACCATATTGGAAAATCATCTTTATATTTATCAACAACTTTCATAATCTTATTTTTCAATTTTTGATCAATATTTAAACCTTTATCACTAGCAAAATCATCTAAATAATCTTCATTAGCATTTGCTAAATGCATTAAAGCAATTATATTTCCAATTAATTCACGAATTTCTAAAGAAGCCAATCCGGAATTTTCTAAAACTTTTTCTAAATCATCAGCCAGATAATTATCAAGTAAAAACGCACTAATTTCTTGGTTATCAAGTATTTTATAATCACGGTCTATTTCATCAAATATATCAACAATTTCTTCTAGTACACTAGCAACTTCATAATAATCATTTTTAACTATAAAACCCATGTCTTCTATTATTTTATCAAATTCTTTTTCTTCTAAATCTATATCATGATATTCTAAAAGTATATCTTGTAATACTTTCTTTTTTACTATTCCATAAGATATCATATACTCTCTAATTAGAAGTTTAGGGAGATAATCTATGAAATTATCCAATGTTTCTTGCCACTCTATAATTTCATCAGGAACAACTATTAAATTATTATATATAAAACAAAAGCCTAAAGTAATACATTCACTAAAATAATCTTTAATTTCTTCATTATCTTTAATAAAAAATAGTTTTCCTTCTTCTAATGTATAATCAACCAATTTATTTTTAATACTTTCTACTAAATCAGTTATATTAGCAACATGATATTTTTTATATAACATATCTAGAGCATCTTTATTTAATTCTTTTAAACAATTTTCCAGAGTTACTTGTTTAGGTCTTTTATTTAAAACAAATAACAACATATCCTTTTCTTCTTGAGTTCTACCCCGATAAATCCAATATCTTCGATTATCTAACTTATCTAAAATTGTCGTTATTTCTTCTTTTTCTAAAGCACTTAAATTATATTTTTTACTCCATTTATTAATTAACTTTTTATTAGTAATTGGTTTAATCAATAAATTTTCAAACAATTCAGATTTTGTAATATCACTTACAGTAAATATATCTTCAATACAATCCATAGCTAAAGATGCATATTTAATATAATCAACAAAACAATAATCTTTAGAAATAAGAATAGTTAAATAATCTTCAATAACTTTAATATCAACATCAATTTCATTATTTAAATAATAAAATTGCTTATTTATTTCCCATTTATTAAATGATTTATCTAAAGATTCCAGTAAATTATCTTTATTAATTACGCTATTACTTAATGAGTATATTTCATAAATTTCATCATAAGTTACTGGACCACATGCTACACCTAATGCCGAAGCAAAAATATAAAAATTATACTTTTCTGATTCATTTAATAATTCATCATTTATTTTTTCTTTAAATAATTTTAATATGTCTTTAGGTATATAATACTTTTCACAAGTCTTATCTTTATATTTAAAAGCCATACCTAGTTCCATAATCGCATCAAGATTAAGTTCTTCTTTATTATTATATTCTTTTAATGACCTTAAATCATCTACCGAAAAACGTTTCATAACAGAAGCAAAATTATCAAATATATTTTGTTTTATTATAGATATTTTTTCAGTCTTATCCTCTGGTATATTATCAATATTATCAATATAATTTAACAAAATATATTCTAGTTGAATATCACTATATAATTCTAAACAATCTTCCAAATCTCCTTTAGGTTTTTTGTTTAATAGAAAAAAGTTAGTCATATCAAAATCATCGTACATATTAAACCTCCATAGGCACTCATGCCCGTTCTTTTTTCTTATTATATCAGAATTTACTATAAACAAAAAGAAAAAGTTGCTATTTTCCGCAACACTTCTTATATTTTTTACCAGATCCACAGATGCATGGGTCATTTCTACCAACTTTTGGCTTACTCATTAACTCATTCATACTATAGCCGTGCTTATTCCAAAGAGGAAAATCATTCTTATATTCATTAGCTAAAGCAACAATCTCATCAATTAAATCCTCTTTCAAAAAACTATTATTAGATTGCGCTAAACTATTAAAGAAATCCCTACTAAACATATTTAAATGCAGTAAAAATAATACTGAACCAGTCATTTCATTTAGTACATCTCCACCGAAATTATGTTTTTGACAAATCATCTTTAATTTTTTAGCAAATCCTGTAATAAAATCAAGATAATTAGGAGAGCTTTCATCTAATATTTTATAGTCATTATTTCTATTTTTTAATATTAAATCTTTTTCAAAATCGGAAATATCAGATAAATAATAGTAATAATCACCAGATATGGTAAGTCCACAATCTAGTATAATTTCATCTATTTCTTTTAAACTATAATCCATACCATGATGTTCTTTTAATATCTTTTGCAATACTTTTCTTTCAATTACCCCATTTATTAAAACATATTCTGGAATATAATTTCTATATAACTGGTTTTTAATGACTTCACTCATATTATATTCTACTTTTATTTCATTAGGTATCATTTTCTTATTTTTATATACAAAATAAAATCCTTTTGTTAATTCATTATTATCAATCTCATCATCTTCAATAAAGACATCATAATCATATGTATATTCACTAAATTTATCTAAAATTAAAGGAACTAAAGTAGATATATTATCGGTATCATATTTATCATATAAAATATCTAGGGCATCTTTATTTAATACTTCTAAATAACTTTTTAACTTTTCATCTTTAGGTATTTTTGTTAAAACAAATTTTTTAGCATCAATATCATTTTTATAATATCCGCGATAATCCCAATATAATATATCATCTTCTAAATATTTTATTTCTTCTACTAATTTTTCAGTCTTTTTATTACTTAATTTATATTTTTCTTTAAAATAATTAGCAATAATTTGTGCATTTTGATATTTTGGAAATACATAAGCAACATAATCATCTATAAAATGTTCATTTTTAATATTAACGTTTTCCTGTATTCGCTTTATTCCATTTATTATATCAAAACTATACATAAATGCTTTAGCTGCACTAAATTCCTTATTAATCTTTTTAGTGGCTACTACTTTATATTCATCATTTAGCTTTAGATAATCATTTAATAAATAATGTACCCCATTTATATCTACTACGCTATATACTTCATCTATTTTATTAGTAATTTCTTCTTTATTATAGATTTTTTTATCTTTGGTATATATTTTAATAACATCATCTACAGATATAATACCATACAAGAATATAAGGGCTTTAGCAGTTAAACAAAAATAAGCAAATTCGGAATTAAAAATAATCTCATCATTAATATACTTCCCACATAGATCTTTAACATCATCTGGCATATATGGTTTACCTTTATAAACATACAAAACTCCCACTTGGTAAATGCTATCTTGAGTTATTTTAGTAGTTTTTCCACTAGCAAAATCTCTAAGCTCAACTAAATTAGCAGCAGATAACGTACAAATATTTTCAAAAAAATTATCTAATACATTTTCTTTTAGGATTTTTATGCTTTCTTCCCTACTATAATCCCTTATTTCTAAATCTGTCCAGTAATGAGCTAAATTAGATAAAGCTTCATCATCTAACAATTCTAAATAGTCTTCTAAATTACCCTTTGGTTCTTTTTTTAATTCGACATTTTCTTTTAAACTTTTATTATATTCTTCAAACATATCAAAATTCATATACTACTCCTTTTATACCCAAAATTTTTCATTTTTATTTAATTTTTCTTTCATTTTATTTATTTTATTATCTTTTAAGATAATTACATTTTTAACATCATTAATACATTCATTATATGTTGGATTATTAGTTATTTCTTCAAAGTCTAAATCATCTAATTCTAATATTGTTACTGTTTTAATTTTTATTTTATGAGATGTATCAATCCAAGATTGAAATTTAAATTTAATTTCTTTTGGTAGGTCACCATCATTATTTTCTTTTAAATAATTATATATTTCCGTAAAATCTATTCCTAGTTCTAAAGCTTTAGCCATACCTTTAAAATTAAGTTCATAAGTATTATTATTAATTTTAGATAAGAATCTATCAAAATAAAGTTCATGTTGCAAGGAATCATTAACAATTATTTTAAAGTCTTCAGTTACATGAATTTTATTATTTGCTTCGTCTTCTTTGTAATCATTTGTTAGTCCAAGGGCATTAGCTCCAAAAGAGGTTATTTTAAAGTTATTTACGGTATAGCAATCATTATAAGTAAAATCTGCTTCATAATTTATATAAGTACAATCAATTATTCCTAAAGTAGCTAGATATTCTAAAAATATTCCTATATATTGGCCTTCTAAAGTATCATGGCTTGTCTCATAGTAATAAGCATTATAATATTCATCTTTTTCAAATACTCGTCCTGTAAATGGTCTTAAAAACCTATTTTCTTTAACTCTAATCCATTTACTTAAACTAGTAATATTAATCCATTTATTAATTGGACAAATTTTTAAATATTCCAGCAACATCTTTCTTACTTCACTAAAATCTGGATAAAACTCCATCCTAAAATGATTACTATTTATTCTATTTATTTCATTAATAAACCCATTATCTTCTAAATAAGCATTTAATAACATCCTAACTTTTTCTAATTTATTAGCTTTTTGGTATTCAGTAATATCAGGATTTACTATAAAATATTCTTTATTTACTTTAATTAAATTAGCATTAACAAGTAAATCCATTATATATTTAGTAACTGTTAAAGCATCCACAGTTCTTACTTCATCTAAAGAGTTATTTAATGTTCTAAATATTTCATCATATTTTAGTGTTTCATATAATTTAATAGCATGAGCTTTAGGAATCTCACATTTAGCTTTAGTAGCTTTTACTTTATGAGTATTAAAATATTTAATAAATTCATCAAAATCTCCTACTCTTTCATCACGACCCACAATTTTAAATTGATAATCATCTAAATTAATGTCATCTTCCGCGTTTATCACTACATCAACAGGTTTTATAAATTTGTTTAATTCTACTCTAACAAATGCCGGAATCACCTTGTAGCCGACGTAATATAAATTAAGTTTACTTTTTGAATCCACAAACTGTTCTTTAATAGTTTTATATTCATTAAATTGTCTCTTATGTTTATCACATACTTTTTGAATTTCCTCATCTGGTGGATTATAACTGTAAGAAACTACGCAAGTAATTAAATCTTGTTCAAATGATTTCAATTGTTCATATACTTCTTTAGCCCAACCAGGTTTATTATAATAGGCAAATAATCTATCAATAAGTTCTAATTTTCGTCCAGTAGAACCAATACCAGCTTTTCCACAAAGACCACCGAGTACATCGGCATTTATTCCCTCAAGTATATATTTAATATCCAAAATAACCACTCCCTTATATTACCAATAATCATCTTCATCAAAATTATTGTATTCTTCCACATTATCTACATAATAATCCATATTTTCTTTTAATTCATTACATAACTCTTTATATTCTTCTTGTTTTATATAACCTAAATCACTCATACATTCATAAAACTTCTTGATACTTGCTGCTGTTCTTTTTACGGAATAACCTGTTGACCACATACACTTTCTAACAAACCAATCAGACAAAAAACTATCAATATGATAAATTCCTTCTTCCATAGGAATAACTTCATAATATACTAAAAAATCATTAATATATAAACTAGCATTTTCTATATGATTTCTTATTGTCTTTTTAGCCAATCCTTTATCCTTTAACCAATTTTCGAATTCATCTAAATATTTTTCATTAATTTTTTCATTTTTTTCTACTTCTACTTCATAATTCATTATTAACCTCACTACATAAATAATATAAATATAAACATCTATATACATCACTATGATTTTTATAATTATGTTTTTTTATAAAATCCTTTACTTTTTTATCACTATTCAAAAAAAAGATAGGTGAACCAGTACCAAATGTTATATTATCATAAGTAATTAATCTATTATACATATAAATACCATCATATGATTTACTATATATTGTAGAAAATGATATATCCATTAATTTATATTTTTTATGAGTAAATACATCTTCATAAGTAACTATACATGAATCAAAATCGACATCAACAACTTTAAATAAACCAACAACAGAATTATTCATAGCATTAAGCATTTTTATTTTATCAGGATTTCTAAATTTATTTTTTTCAACATATTCTTCTGTTATAGATTTTAAATCGGGATGAGTTTTAAAAATAAAAATTTCAAATAAAATACTTCTATTGCTTTCACTTCTCGAATCTAGGTCAATTGGATAAAAAAATTTTTCATTAGTTAAACACTTTGTTGTTTCATTACTTTTCTTATCAATATTCTTTATTAAATAATTTTCTAAACTGTATAATACATCTTCATGTAATTTTCTGATTTTTTCATATTTTTTAATTTCTGGTCTATTTTTAATTAATAACTTTCTAAAATTAACTAAACCATTAATTATATCTATATTATCTTCCATTTATTTACCTCTCCTAAAATACGATATTATTTTTATCTTTTCATTCATTAAGTATTTGCTTAAATAAATTATCTAATCTTTATCACTTCCTTGCCTAATATTGTACCAAATATTTAAGCAAATAAAAAGAATATTTTGACATATTCTAATTAAATCTTACTTAAATCTATATTATTTTTATCCGCCCATTCATATAGGATGTCATTATATAAACCATCTGTAGCATCGCAATAATCTTCATATAAACCAAATTCTTTTAGCTTTTCATAGAAGGCATCCATATATTCATAACGTTTTAATATATCAAATAAAGCTTTTCGATATTCTGGTTCATAAACAAATTCTCTAACATAAAATCGCATTATTTCCTTATGATCCATTTCTTCATATGTAGGAAGTTCAAAAACCGGCAAATGAACATCATCTGGTAATATTCCAAAATAATTTTTAGCATCAGGATGTTTTTGATAATATTCTCTATCAAATTTTTTCATATCAAATAATTCCCAAGTTTCTACATTTATATAATGTCTTTGATTTGGTTTAGTATTTCTTAATAAATCATATATTGTCATATATCACCACTCTATTTCTTCAGGATAATCACAACATTCAATATCTCCAATTGGACAATTGTGTTCCTTAGCATAATCTTTTATTTCTTTAAATAACCTATAATATTCATTATAAAAACGATGGTTATATATTCTATCTAATATATTTACTATTTCTTTTAATTTCTTATCTTTACTTAATTTAACATAATCACAAGTTACGATATAAAACCATTGATTACAAAAGTCATCAATATGGGTATAACTATTTTTAATTCCTTTTCTTATTTTATTCATCCTTATTGGAGTAACTACTTCACTTAAGGCATCAAGTACTAATGAATAAAAGAATTCAATGCATTTTTTATAGGTTTCATTAACTTTTTGTTTCCCTTCTCTACCATAAGTTTCTATAATACATTTCATAGCTACCATAGAAGTAATAAGTTCTGTAACTATAATATTAAAACTATAATATACATTATTATTAGTTGCATCTTTCTTTTTAATATTTAACCAATTTCTTTTTTCATCGGTATCAATATTATTATCAACAAGTATAGCCTCTCTATCTCCTTGATAAGCATGTCTTATATCATACAATAATGCATAAATTACATTTTCTATATAATAATGATTTATTTCATCAAAATCATCATGTAAAAAGTACATAAATGCATCATATAAATAATTTAAATCTTCATAATCTCCATAAATAGTAAAACCATTATAATTGGGAGTAACTTTAACTTTTAACATAACACCACCACATTTCTTGAGTATATTATATAGTATTATTTGGGATATGAAAAGGAAAATTAAGACAAATCTATCAAATTGCCTAACATTGAAATAGCATCAAAAAACGGAAATATATCATAACCTTTTTGTCTAGTTATGGTTTCTTTGTATAGTTTAATAAATGCTCTTTCTAAATTTTCTTCGGCACCAATATTTAATAAGTTTCTAAACCACGATTCAAACAACACATCATCATCAAGCAAATCTAGTTTATTTAGCAAATCACTAATAATATTTTCACCATTTCCCTCAATAAATTTATTGTATTCATCTAAATTATGAATTTTTAAAGCTATTGCCATTGGCATAATAACGCACGATGCAAATAAATATTTTTCTTTATTAAAATCATCTGTATACTCCGTATACTTTTTAACCAAATTATACATTGACATATATTTATTACATTCTCTATAAGAAAATTTAAAATATTTAAAAAGTAAATATGATACATCATCTGGTAAATTTCTACGATTTTTAATATTAAAAACTTTTCTTACATAATTATCTATATTATCAACACCTAATGTAATAACTGAATCATAAATTCTATTCAAATAAGCATAACCATTAAATCCGTTACCATAATAATTATTAATAGTATATGTCAATTGTACATTATTGGTAACAACTAAAATTGTTATTTTATCGTTATTGCAAAAATGTTTTAATACCTCTAGCATTTTTATAGCAAAATCTGGTTTACATCTATCCAACTCATCAACTATTAGTAGTAATCTTTTCTCATGACCAAGTATAAGATTGAACAATTTATTTAACGCTTCTATTTTCTCTTCTATAGTGATAATACTATCTGCTAAATCTTGAAATGTTTTAAATTTATCAAAACAATCTTTAGTTACAAATCCACACGTTAATTTTTCTACAACATTTTTTAATATTGGTATAGCCATTCCATATAATTCTTCTGGATTACTTACATTTTTCTTATATTTAGGATATTCATTTAATATATTATATATTAGTGACTCTAAAGCATCATCATGACTATCATTTTCCCATGCATTGTAATAAATAGCAATATATTTTTCTGCAAACTCTTTTGTTATTTCATTATTAAATTTTTCCAAAAAATCCATTTCATTAGTATTATCACAGATATATTTTAATTGTTTAACAAAAAAGGTTTTTCCTACACCCCAATCTCCATCTATAGATAATATAAAATTTTTATCTAAAACATTTAATAATTTTATAAGATTCATAAGTTTTTGATTTCTTCCAATTAAATCTTCATTTATAGTCTTTAAAATATTATCGTCATTGCAAGTTAATTCATATTTTTTCATTTTTTTATCACTCCTCCATATAATGATTTTGCTATTTAAATTCCATTTCTTCTTGAGCAATATTATAAATATCAATTCTATTATCAATATCAATTTCATTTACTAACCAACCTCTAAGAGAACATTGATTAATAAATTCAGATATTCTGTTTACACCATTTATTTCTTTTAAAGTTATTACTACACTAAAATGTATTCCTTCTCCATCTTTATTTTCTAATCTTTCTTTAGATTTTATACTTAACCCCCACATAATATTATCATATTTTTGTTTAGGCCGTATGCCTTTTTTTAATATTTGAGTTATATGTTTAACATTATCCCATTTTCGATATTCTTTTCTAGCCAAACTCTCTTTAATTCCTTTTGACTTACCTTCTGATTGAGCATTTTCATTGATAGACTTTATTTGGCCATTATTGTCAATCCTTCCAAAATATATATCTAATTCTGTATTAGTGTAATCAACTCCTTGATTTCGAGAACATTTGGGAAAATAACATAGTGTTGCTTTAGCAATAAAAGGATATTTATCTTGAGATAAAGGAACCGGAATATTATGAGTATAGGTATCATACAAATTAGATACACCTTCTATGTAAAATTTTATTTCATCTTTCGGAGATTTTATTACATCAGTTATTTTTATCGGTACTTGCCCATAACCTAAAAATACCGATTTTTTTTCATCAAATTTATCCCAAGTTGTAGCTGAATCAATCAACAATGCTTTAGCTGTTTCCCGAGTTAAACCTAAAACATCTATCATATAAGCAAGTTTTCTAGATATCCAAGGAGCCGCAAAAGAAGTACCTATTACTATTTTTTCGCCAGTACCAATGCATGCACTAAATCCTGCATTATTATCTCCTCCATAATAGGCAATATCTGGTTTATTAAAAAATGATAAAACTTTCCCGCACCGTGCATATGAAGGAATATTGCCCGAAAAATCTATTGCATTAACAACTACTCCATTTATAGAATCAGCTGGAGAACCTATTTTTTTTATTTTTGTATCTTTTGAATCATTTGTACCTGCAACAACAAAAATAACATTTCTTTCGTATTGCAACCTATCTAATAATGCTGCAGCTGGAGAAATAAAATTTTCATTTATCTCTAATTCTGATCCTAAAGATAAATTCCATACATGAATATCTGGATTTTCTTCAACTATTTTTTCTATATGACGCATTATAGTAATAGAACTATTTTTGCCATGAACAGCAACTCCAAAATGTCTTACTTTAAAATTACCGCATCCATCATCAAATTTTGGATTTAGTGTTGGGCCATCAACAATTATTGAACTAACGGCAGTACCATGTTCATAATCTAAATAATCCTTAGGTATACTATCATCAACTAAATCTTGATAATCAACCCACTTTTGGAAATAAACATTTTTATCAAATAATGTATCTATTACACCTATAGTAGGTTCATTACTAGGATCTTTTATATGAATTGGATAAATATTTTCGCTTTCTCCAAAAACATCTTCAAAATTATAATCAGCCATATCGCCCACACTCATTGCTATTAAATAAGAGGCTTCACTACAAAATTTATTAATGGCTTTTACATTTTTAAACCTAATATTATTTTCATATACTTTATAATAATCATCGTCGCTTAAACCTATGTAATTCATAACTTCTTCAAGTGGTCTATCAACATCATAAAAGCTAACAATATCATCAACACTTATATTAGTATTTATTGTATTATTTAAAATATCAAATTTTTCCACATTACTAGCATCTGTTACCACATTCATAAAAGTTGTTAAAGAAATACCTTCTTTTTCAACATTTTTTCTATATTTATCAATATCTTTTAATCCAACACTATCTATATAATCTCCAAAGCATTCTTTAATAATTTTAATACATTTTTCAATTTTTTCAATGTTTATTTTAATAGTTTTAACATCAACAAAATGGGTTATAATATGTTTTTCGGTGCCTTTTTCAAATCTTGCCCCTCTTATTGACAAATTAGATGATTCAGAACCAGATGATAAAAGAGTCTTTATTCTTTTACTTTTGGGCACAGTTCTATCATAAAAAACACTAACTAAAGCCCCATTTAATTTTGTATCTTTTGACCATATGTCATAAAGCTTTTCTAAATTCTTTTTTAAACTGCATAACTTTTCTACAGTAGTTTTTTGCCCTTTAGAAAATGTTGGTCTTCCTGGCGCTCCAGAACTTTTTCGTTCATTTAATTTACCTTTTAATTGTATTAAATTATTCATTTTTTAACCCCCTTGAAACCTGACTTTTAGATATTCCAGTTAAATGTTCTATTTCTCTTACCGTAAAATGTTGTTCTTGTAATAATTTAATATTATCATTAATCTTCGTAGAAGTTATAGTTTCATATAATCTTATTAAATAATCATATGGATTAGCAGAATTACTAAATGCTAAACAAGTTTTAATGATATTTTTTAGTTCCCCTGGATAAATCAAAGGATTCATTAACCCAATAATTTTGCGAAACAATTTTACATCTCTAGCTACCCAATTAATTTTTTCTAAATATTCATTTAAAATAAATTCTGCAACATCTATTAAATCTTCTTCTGTATAACGATTAAAATTAATAACAGCATCAAATCTTCTTGTTAATGCTTTATCAAATGCTTGAAACAAATTAGTAGTAGCTATTAAAATAACATTTGGAATTAGATTATCTAATTCCTTTAATAAAGTAGAAGTTGCCCTACCCATTTCTCTCAAATCATTACTGTTTAATCTATCCATTGCTAAAGCATCTATTTCATCAAACAAAATAATAGCATTCTCCGGATGCGGAAGACTATTTATTTCTGAAAATGCCGTGGATATATTTTTAGATGTTTGACCAAGTTTACTATCTATTATATAATCAAACTTAGCTATATATAAGTCTCTATTTAATATTCTAGCAATATGCTTAACGCTTTCGGTTTTACCAGTTCCTGGTGCTCCTTCAAACAAGAATTTGTTTATACCTAAATTATGACCAATAGCATTTATAATTCCTAAAATATCATTCTTTATCGCTTCTGGTAAAGGAAGTGAAGAATTAACAATAGAAATCTTTTCAAAAAAAGATGATGAATAATCATTTGATTGAGGTATAAATGTATTAGCATCAGATAATAAAGCCATAATATATTCTGCTAGTTGAACATCTCCAGATTTATCAAATTCTCTAGCTATTTTATAAGCTTCTTCTCTAAATGCATTATCATTTTTTTCTGTATAATACTTAATTAAATTAATAACATCCATCTTCTTCATAACTGTCACCCAAATATATTATATAATATATTTGGGACAAAGTAAATACTTTTGAAACATTTTTATGTAAATTGTATTTGGCCATTATTAAATACAATGATACAATCAATTTATCTGCCTAGGTAAAACAAAAAAGAAAATAGCCATGCGATATAACTATTTCCTTCCAACTATATTTGTATTATATACAATTTGTTGTAAAAATAAATTTATCATTTTATGACATAATAAAATAGAAGTATAAATCATTCTACTTCTATTTTTCTATTCTTCATAATTTTTTGTGAAATATGCATATTACTATTTAATAATGGATGTTCTTTAAAAATTTTTATTTGACCATTACTTTCAAATCGATAATATTTTTCACAAAACAATTTATAATGTTCATAACATACAGTAACATAATTATACGGGTTATTAATCATGTCGTTATTATCAGAAATATTAACAATGAAAAGTTTTTCAGTATTATCGCAGCAGCAACAATAATCCATATCTTCCAAAACTCTATTTTTTAATCTTGTATTATTTAAATAATCAAGATTATACGAATTTATTTGATTTAATTCAAATAGGTTTGGAGAATAATTAAAATCATCCATTGTAGCCTTTTTGTACAACATTTTAGCAATCAATATTGAAGTAGCATAGAATCTATCATCTATATTATCAATTTCTACAAACACTTCATTTTCAGTAAAAGATAAACAACCATCCGAATAGTCTGTTTTCCAATCATACAATGCAATTCTAACAATTTGAAAAACATCTTCAATATTATACTTGTTTATATTTCTTATTACAGAGTTAGGGTTGTGCTTAGATATATTAGGATTATCTATATAAAATTCATATATATATTTAGCAATATCTTTGATATTTATAATAGTATTAAACTTTTTATATTCAATTAAATAAAATAATATAAGAATTTTAGTAATATCTTTTTGTGATAAATTTGAAACCCTTAAAGACATTATCTCTTTTATCCATACATCCTTTTTCACTATACCACCTCAAATTCTACAGTAAATATAACTTTTAATTCGGATGTTTTCATATTTTCTTTTTTTATAGAATCAACCATTGTATTTCTTTTTTCTTCAACTGCTTCCTCATTTTTTGACAATTCTAACCATTTTTTAGATATTCTCTCTGTTAAATTTAAAATTTCCGTTTCAATTCTTAATTTATCTGTTGAATTAGTTGATAAATCAGACAGTTTTCTTAATTCTTTTCTTTGTTTTCTCATTTGTTCTACTTCTAATTCAATTGCTTGAATTTTATCTTCAGCCCAATTATTAATTTTAATTATCTCATTATTCAAGTATTCATTATTTTTTTCGGACGATTCATTGAATATTTTATTTGAATATATTTTTATATCCTCATCTACTAAATCGTTTAATTTATTATTAATAATATCAATATCAATATATTGTTCTTGAGCATTAACTCTAAACATTTTCTGAATTGTATCATCTGGTAAATATGTGCCATCATCTAATCTGCCAGAAAAGAACAAATAATTCTCATCATCAAAAGATTTAATATTATAACTACACAATTTTATTAAACCAGATTTGTTTTTTAAATTCTCAACTTCTCTTAAATTATATTTATAATCCGATACATTGAATATAATTTTTCCTTTTTCTTCCAAAATATTTCTTGCTGTATTTAAAACATAATTCCCAAGTTTGGTATTAAAATTATAATCTATGTACTTATTATCTTCATTTCTAGATGATAATTTATAAATACCATTATAGTTATCTAAATTATTAACATTTATAATATATTCTTGATCATTAAATTCGGCATGCTCTTTTAATACAATTTTAGTCAAATTCAAAAAAATAGATTCAAGATAATTAATCTTTACCTCTGCAGTTTGAATTGTATCCTCAAAATACTTTTGAATATCTTCTTCAAAATTATCAATTATATCTTTTTTAGTTTTATCAATAGAAATTTTAATTTCATCTCCATACTGCTCTTGAATTTTATCAAAGGCAGCATCTATTTCTTCAGCAGTTCTGCAATTCTGATAAATATTAGCTATAGCATATTCTAAATTTTCTACATTATTGATTTTTCCAAGGACTTCATCTGATGCCCCAAATATTTCATCAAATAATAAAAATTTTTCACTTAACAATTCATAAATTCTCTGTTCTATTTTATTTGAATTATTAATAAAATTAATTACTGTTACATCAAATTTTTGACCAAATCTATGACATCTTCCTATTCTTTGTTCCACTCTTTGCGGATTCCACGGTAAATCATAGTTAATAACCAATGAACAAAATTGTAGATTTAATCCTTCTGCTCCTGCTTCAGTTGATATTAATATAGTTCCATTATTTTTAAATTCATCAAGTATAGCACTTCGCATATTTAAATCTTTACTATTTGTTCTTTTTTCGGCATTTTCTGGTCTGCTAATCCACTCATTATAAATTTGTTTGCTTTTTTCATCATTATTCGAACCATTATATAATAATACACCATCATAACCATCATTCTTTAAAGTTTCATATAGAAAATCTTGTGTTCTTCTCGATTCAGTAAAAATTAAGACTTTTTTATTAGCGCCTAATTCCTTTAAATGCAAAAATGAATAATTCAAAGAATTTAACAATGCATCATATTTACTTTCTTTTTTAATACTATCAGCTTTTAAAATCATAGTTTTAACATATTCAATTTCATTATCTAATATTTCAAAATCAATTTGTTCTGATAGTTTACCACCACTTGACTCTGAATTCATCAATTCATAATCTTCTATTTCATTGACTAATTCTTGATTTTTCAAATACTCAATTAAATCCAAATCATGCCCTTTTTTTAATTCGTAAAGTCTTTTTAAAATAATTTCTAAAGTTCCTTTAAGAGCATATATTGAAGAACCCATTAGTTTGGACATTATTAATAAAAGTAAATGCTTGTGTTTTCTTGGAATAATATATGGATGTTGTTCAGAATTAACTACAATATCTTGAAGCATTGTATACAATTCTTGTTCACTAGGATTTTGCACAAAATAAAATGTTTCCGCAATTCTTTTTGTATATTTTATATATTGAGTTACTTGACTTCTTAAAGTTCTATGCATATAATTTTTTAATCTTGATCTTAATTCATCCTTTTCAAAATCAAAGTTCTTTACATAGTTATATTTAAATATTGTTTTATCACCAAATATATTATCATCAATAAATGATGTTAATCCATATAGGTCCATTATAGAATTCTGAATTGGTGTTGCTGTTAACAATACTTTTTTAAAGTTTTCTGTCGCAAGTTTTATATTATTTGCAATTATAGATTTTTCAGTATAATAGTTTCTTAATTTATGTGCTTCATCAATGATTACCATTTCAAAATTAGAATTATGAATCAACCCCGAATTTCTACTTGCAAATTGATAAGAACAAATAGTAATTCCTTTATACACATCAAATGGATTAATAAATCCCTTTCGTATATAATTACTGAACATCTTTCTATCCATAATTTGTGATTCAAGAAAAAATTTATCATACAATTCGTAATTCCATTGTCTTATTAAAGATGCTGGAGCGATAATTAAAATATTTGCCTTTTTTTCCAGTCTAAGCTGAGCAATAATAATTCCAGCTTCAATTGTCTTACCTAAACCAACTTCATCAGCTAATAATACCCCTTTGTTAATTGGAGATTTAAACGCAAACAGAGCAGCGTCTATTTGATGGGGAGTTAGCTTTATTTTAGAATTGAATAGAGTCATCGAAATCCTATCAATAGTAGAACCAGAATGTTTACAATCTAGATGGTTAA
The DNA here is from genome assembly GCA_944332705.1 of uncultured Bacilli bacterium. Taxonomy (GTDB): domain Bacteria; phylum Bacillota_I; class Bacilli_A; order RF39; family UBA660; genus Onthocola_B. Next base: position 72,919 of record CALVKM010000001.1, on the reverse strand, counting down.
TATACCATTTTGCTAAGAATTTATTATTCATGGATTCCACCTATTATTCATTATTCCCAGATAAAAAATTATTGTTATGCCATATCAAATATTTTCTTCTACCATCATTCATCAATTCTTCATCAAGTTTCATAGTTTCATTAATGTTTGCTAATTTTCTATCATTCTCACTTAGTAATTTAGATATCATTATCTTTCCGGTTTGAAAATCAAAAGATATTAAGCCCGAATCAAACAATTTATCATGTTGAGCACATAATAACAGTCCGTTATTATTATCTGCCTTTTCATATATATTTGATTTAGACGCATCTTGAATATGACTCGCAACCAATAGAGTTTCATTTTCAATGCCGCATAGCCAACAACGACAACCATGTTCTCTTTTTAATCTTTCTTTAAAAATTAATTGAGTTTGCGATAACCTAACTACTTCATTAACAATATGATTTCCTGCAATTCCAAATTCTTTTGCTAATTTATCTATTATTTTTTCTTCTTTTTTATATTCTGATATTAGATGTTCATCAGATATATCTAATTTATAGTTTTCATCAAAAATACCATTAACAAGGGATTTTTTTACAAAATGAATTTCGCCATCCTTAGGATAAGCATATTTTAAAAAATAAAGTAACTGAAGTAAACTAGGAACTCTGTTACTAGCTGTACTTGCACCATTTCCATTTCTTACATATGGAGCGTTTGTGTAGAATTCACATAATTCTCCATATATTCCTTCCATAAAATCTTCTTTACCAATTATTATTTCATCGGTATTGACATTATCAAGATCTAGAAAAATACATAAATCCTTAAATATAATTGTATTTCTAAATACTTCTTCAAAAACATTAACAATATTTAAAGCTTTTTTTGATTTTAAATATTCTAAAGTCCTATCCGGGTTACTATCATGTTTAAAATCTGGACCAAGGGCATTTTCAACTAATATATTATATATTCTAACCCCAGAACTAGTAAGTCTGATTCTGTAAACATTAGTATCACCAATTTTTGAATCTAATTCTATCAACCCTAAACCTATCATAAATTCAATGCACCAAGCACTGCCAATATTATTTTCCATTGAATCGTTTCTACTACCTGGTTTATGTCTTAATAAACCCTCTCCAGCATAGATAATATAGTTTAAGATTCTGCCAACTTGAGCTGGACCAGAAAGCAAATTTTTAAATTCAATATTCTCATTATCAATTTTAATATATTTTTTCATATTTCCTCCTTAATTATAAGCAATAAATAATACTTCGCTTATATTAATAGACCCCTTCCCTTGAGTTGAATGTTTATAATCCTTTTCAATCAACTTATAATGGTTAAAAGTTTTTGAAAAAATAAATTCTAACTCATCAATAGGAACGAGTCCCTTTGTAGAATAACTTAAAACAACTTTTTTATTTTCTTTTGATAAAAATGATAACATATCTTTAAATTCTTGTTTTACTTTTGTTCTTAATGAAAAGTTTGACATAAACCTATCAGTTCTATACTTTGCTTTAAACTCTAATTTCGGATTGTCATATTTAGTAACAGTTTCTAAAACATGATAAAATCTTGAATATTGTTCACATGTGTACGGTGTGTCTATATAAACACATGATACATCTTTAAAATCTTTGCGCTTAAATAACTCTTTATAATCCAAATTAAATGATTTATTGTTAAAATCTCTCATAACTAGAGAATTAAAATCATCACATTTAATCAACATTTCTTTCCAAATACTTTTCTTTCTTAATTCAACTAATCTTTTATGATCTTTAGGAAGATATTGAGCAAAATGTCCAGATGTAGATTCGCACTTACTCATTGAAAACATTAAAGCAGTTAAATACAAATCTTTCTTATATTCATTTTTAATCTGATCAATTGCATACCTAATTGAATCAATTTCACAGCATTGTGGCCCAGAAAAATATGTATCAGTAAAGTTTTTTTCAAAAAAATTGTATTTTTTTTCTGTTTGATTTTTCAAAAAACTTTTTTCCAAATCTAAAATAGCTGTGTTTTTATCAATAGTTATCTCATTGTTTTCAATAATAGCTTTGTTAATAATATAACTATAGTATTGTATATCATTAGTGTAAACTGTATATTTATCTTTTAAAGCATAAGCAATAGCACCCGTTCCTGACATTAAATCACATATAATTTCGCCCTTTTTAGTGATTTTTTTAATCTCAGGAATAATAAAATCTAATAATTTATTCTTATTACCCATGTATCTAATTGTTTTAATTTGATTATAATTATTCATTTTCACTTTTCTCCCAAATAATAATATTGTCATTTAGAATGATATCACTGTATGTATTTCTTGCTGTAGTTAATGAACGCCTATTTTCATTTATTTCATCCAAAAAAACATCCACTAGTTTGAAACCATTATTTTCGGCTATTATTGTTAAAAATTTTCCAGTATCTATTTTAATTTTCTTTATTTTACTTTCTGATATTTTAACAACAACCTTACCATTATTTTTTAACATTAAATGCATGTTTTTTATAACTTTTTCCATATCATTAAAATATTTAGCAACGATATATGCACTCTTAGAATCTATTTCTCTTAATTGTTGAATTTTTTCATTTATTTCTGGATATGGCGTCAATAAATTGTTGTCGATATCTTTTTTTGCAACTTTATCATTTCCTACCATTATTTTAGCAAGATTAGAATATTCTGTTTGATTTTTTAAATATTCTAACCAATACATTTCAAGTTTCATGGTTTCAATATATCTTACTGAAGAGATATAAGGTGGATTTGTCACAAATAAATCTACACTGTTTTTGTATTTTGTAAATTTATCATTAACAGAATCACCATTAATTATTTTAATATTTGTTTCTTCTAAATTTTGATAATCAGCAAAATATTTTGTTTTCTTTTTTATAGCATGAACAAAACTTTTTTTAGCATCTTTATTTATTTTACCTTCTGCTTCTAAAGTTCTTATTCTTTTGCTAATTCCAGGAAAAACATGTCTAGGATCAGCATTACTGACATTTCTAATGATACTTGATATTACAGCATCATAAAATTCAATATATAATTGTTTGTCAGTTTTTTTTAGCTTTGAAGAAGAAACAACCTCATTAACAGTAGCTTTAATAATTAATAAATCATCAACCACTTCTTTTCTAAACCAATGATCTAAATTTACACAAAAAGGAACTTTACCTTTTTTTAATCTGTTTGTATATTCAAAATCATATAAATATATTTCTATTTGTTTGTTAAAATTATTTAATAAATCAATATCATATGTATGTGTTTTAACATTCGAGATAAAAGATGCTAATGGATTTATTTCGCATCCTATAAAATGTCTTTCTAATAATTTAGATTCAACTGCAACAGTTCCAGAACCTGAAAACAAGTCAGCAACTGTATTCCCTTTTTTAGTAAACAATTCAATGTATGCTCTAGGAATTGCAGGAATTAGTTTACCATAATATCTATGAAAAGAGTGTATATCAGCTCTTTTTTCTTCTTTAGCTTTATCTAAAACTTTTTTGTATTTACTTTCATTATTAAATTTCCAATTCATATTATCACCATTATGTAATAATTATATCACAAAATCAAAAAACAATCAGCAAAAACACTGATTGCTTTATAAATTTTAATTAATTTTAATTAATTATTTATCTTCGTAATAATTATTATTCTCTTCTAAATATTCTTCAAAATTTCAAGAATCATATTCATGTTTTTTTACTAATTATCTTTTTCCAACCTTCTAATATATAAGTATTTACTATCAATAATAATATACTTCTACCATCTTTATTATTTTTCTTTTTATATTATTACTATACAAAGTAAATGTTAATGCAATTATTTCACAAAAAAATAATCATCAAACTATTTATCTGTTTAATAACATTTTTATTCCTACAATATCTTTATAATAACATTTTTTCTGATTGTTTCTCAAAAGAAGTAAATTACACGTTTATCTTCGTTGTACTTCTTTTTCATAAATGATTTGTTCTTTATTTTTTTCTAATTTAAAACAATTGTATCTTTTATATAATTTATTATTAATACAATCTAGATAAAAATAATTACCTAATACATCACTAAATTCTAAATAATCAGACTTATTTATTATTATATTTGTATTAACATTTATTAATTTAGCATTTTTACAATATATAATTTTATTCATATATCCAAAATCTATATCTTCTTGGTAGTCTTCTTTTTCATTTTGATATAATGTAATAATTTTACTTTCATCTTGAACAAGTCCCAAAGACTTATCAAAATCAAAACTATTATCTTCAGTTGATGTAATATTATACACAAGTCTTGGACCAAAGCATTTAGAAGCATCATTTTCTTCTTCAAATACTAAAAAGGTATCAAATGTAGGCATAAAACTTCTTCTGTTTAAAAATGCATTAGTTATAAAAAGTATCCTTCTTATCGTATGTATCTTCATTGTTCGATATTTTAAATTATCATATCGTTCTTGTAATATATTAGGAATATCTTTTTTTCTTCCATATTTACAAATATTTCGATATGAAGTTTCTACTATTAGATTATATTCTTCTTGTGACACCTCCTTATCCTTATCTTCTTCTTCAAATCTTGCAAAACCCTCTGCTTCAATATCTCTTATTGTCATATACAATCCTCCTTCGCGTTTGCAAAAGAATTATATCATGACATTTTTAAATCTGTCCCCCTAAATTGAAATTTATTGTTATTTTAATTAAAAATTTGACTCAAATTAGCCAATTACATTTCAATTTCTACATTTATAGCTTTATTAATTATTTCCATTGAACTGCTTAATTCACTATAAGCTTTCTCTATTTCATTAATATTCCAAAATTTAAGTTTACCATTAAAATTATCTTTTATATTATTACAATGTTTTTTTATTTTATTTATTTGGTCTTCGTCAGATACTGCAACTACAGCCTGAACAGAAATATCTTGAGATGCATTCATTAAACTAACTATTAAAGAGTCTATTGATCCGCTATCTTGTACTTCAAAAACATATTTTATTTTGCCTAAATTACCAACATTAAATTCCCATACAGCATCAGCTATTTTACCAGAATCTTTAATATTTCCTTTTAAGTTAGTATTATAACCAAGTAAAGTTCCTATATTTTTTATATAGTCAACAATTTCATTATGATAAGATTTGTTATTAACAACTGTATCTGCTTTAACAGAATTTTCATCTTTATCTTCTGGTACTTCTCTTAAACAATCCCAGAAGAAATAATCAACAAACAATAGATTTTCTTGTCTATTATATTTTTCTAGAATAAATTCTTGTATTTCTTTACTATATTTTGTGAGTTCAACATATTTTTTACCTATTATTTGATAATTATGTTTAGGTATACCCTTTATCTCTAAATTTTTATAAGCATTTGCTGCAGTAGTATTCCATATCATATATTCATTAGGATTAACATAACACAAAAGTTCACTCATCATTGCAGGTCCAAATCCTTTTATATTATCCTTAAAATCATCCCATCTTTGTTCAATTGGTTCACTACCATAAAGTAGATTAGCAATAGATTTTTTTAAATGTTCAAAACCATTATCTGAAATATACTTATCAATTATATAGTGTTTATTTCCCCAAATAATCATTGCCCAAAGTTTGCTTATGTATTCATAGAATTCATCTTCATCCATATTAATAATCTTTTCATAAGTATAACTTCTATAAAAGTTTTCTCTTTCATTTCTTTCATTTAAATCACTTAAACTCTGCGTTTTGCTTAAATCCGAAAAATATTTGTTTAAAGATTTATATAATATTTCTTTGTTCATTAAAATACCTCTTTTCTTATAATACTATAACACAAAAAGCATTTATAAAGAATACAAAATTTATAATAAATTAATTAATTCTTCAGCGCTTGCGTTACCATTAAATTCTGAAAGCACCATTTCTTTCATTTTGTTATATACAAAATTATATATATCTTCTTCTGATACAACATCGATTAACCTAACACTTGCATACAAAGAAATTTCTTTAGCAATTTCTGTGAAAATACTATTTCTTACAACATTACCATATTTATCGCAAATATCTTTTTCAGCTTTGATTATTCCTAAAACTAAGTGTTTCTCACTAGAAAAAGCACGCCATGTTAAATTTCTTATTCTTTCTGGATTTTTTATAACAAACCTTGTTAATTCATATTTATCATCTAATCTTTCATCAACAGTTAGTGCTACTCTATAAAAACATCTAGATAAAACCCCAAAAAATACACCTCTTCTATTTCCTTGGGTATATACCCAATGATTTAAAAATGTAGAATTAGATTTTACTGGCATTGCTTGAATAGCAACTTTATAAAATTTTTCAAAATTTAACCATGCCCAAAATCTTTCATCAGAAAGAATATATGGTGGTAAATCTTTTAAATTTTCATAAAGAATTATAGAGTTTTGAAAATCAACCTCAGAATAGTCACCAGTAGGACTTACCTTTAATTCAAAATCATTAATTTTTTGTTTCTTTTCTATATATAATTTTCCATCATAAATTTCTCGAATCCATTGTGAATCATTTTTGTTTGTTTTTAAATAATTATTAGCTGTTAAAGCATTAGCTTTTAAAGTAGATAATGCTTCATCTGTCATAAAACAAATATTTATTTTATTATTCATTGTCATCATCTCCTTTGTATATGTTTGCAATAGTTAACCGATTCAAATCATCTATTGCTGAAGTTGTAGAACTATTCATTAATTTTTGAGATACTTCAACTACATCTAAATCTCTAAACATTTCTTCAGTTAATTCTTCATTATAAATTTTTTTATATGCATGTCTTATTGAATCAAGCCATCTATAATTAAATGATATTTCATCTAATGAAACTTCTTCATAAATAATTTGGTCTTTAATTTCTTGTAAAACATAGACTAAAGCGGGGATAGCAAGAATGGAAAAGAAAAGGCATTGAAAATTATCATTATTTTTCATATTATCATACAAACTATATTGATTAGTTGGCATATGAATTTCTATAGTTTTCGTTCCCTCATTAATCTTTATAACATCGGTTACAAATTCATCTTTTATAATTCTGAATATAGAAGAAACTTTCTTATCTTTACTTTCGTCATATTCAATATTAGTAACATAACCATCATCAATTGCTAAAATGTCATATTTTTCAATTTGAAATTCATATCCTTGATAATCATCTAAAAAATCATCGTTAATATAAGAAAAATTTTTAGTGGCATATAGAAAGCTCGAAATAACCACTTTTTCACTTAAACTAGATAAAGGAACTTTAATATCTTTAGGAAATATAGAAACATCATAACTTTTTCTAAAAACGGTTGATGAACATTCTATGATAACTACAGCATTTATAGTTCCATCTTTCAAAAGGCTAATTAACGATTCATTATCTAATTCTATATGAGCATTTTTTAATACGAGATAATCTTTATCTTCAGAAGCATCAGAATCTTCATAAACCAATCCAAACCTAGAGTTCTTAAAACAACTAACATTTTTAGAATTGTTTAATGTTGGATATGGAAATATCTTTTTACCTATTTGCATAAATCTTCACCTCAAATCGATAATATTCTCTAACATTTGTAGTTAATTCCATTTTATATTTAACGCCATCTATTAATTTTATATTTTTAATTTTACCATTATCTAGATTTGCTTTTTCACCATTTATTGTGCAATCAAGTACTTCAACTGAATATTTTGTTTTTGAATCATCAAAATAGTGTATTGACAATTCACAATCGTTTTCTGTATATAATGATGTAAATGAAATAATAATTTTTCCGCTATTTTTATCTGGCATTAAAAGTCTATATTGCATTCCACTTAATTCTTTATGAGTCATAATTTCATTATCTGAGTCTTCATTTTTATATCCTGTTTCATTTGGAGTATCATGTATATCTGAACCGCCAGAATGATTATGTCCTTCTGGTATTGATGCACCTTCTCCTTCATCAGTATAATCGCCAATATCTGGAAATAAAGCATTCCCATCATCATCAGGTCTAATTCCAATTTTATCTTTTACTTTAGTTTTTAACTTTTTTGTTATAACTGGTTGTTCTATTATTACATCTGTATTACCCATTGAATCATCATCTTCATCAATCCCCGGCAAATATTCACTTGCTCCTTCTATATCTGTTTCATTATTTTCGCTAGAAGATAATTTTTCTTTTGCATAATTAATAATAGTATCCCTTAATTCATTAATTATATTTTTTAATTCACTTCTTAAATCTGTATCGTCTACTCTATTAATTTCCCAATCTGTATGTTGCGGATTTTCTATTTCCCTTAAAAAACTATTTAAATTATTATCACCTATAATGCACATTGCAGAACAAGGAACATTAGATATATTTTTATAAGTTTTAATTTTCATAAATGGATATCTAACCATTACACAATTGTTTGTTGCTAATGTTGATTCTTCTTTATTAAATTTTTTCAAGAATATATCTACAGAACCATATCCACCAATATCAAAAGTATCGTGATAAACACTACTATCACTTAATAACAAATATTGAGATTTTAAATTGCTGTAACTGCTTTTAGAAATATAGTCATTATTATCAATTATTTCTGAAAGTGTGTTTTTATTTATAAATAAATCATCAACTATTACCTCAAATTCTTCATAATAAATAGCAACCATAAAACTATCAAGTATTTTAGTAATTAAATCTTTTTTCCAATTTTCCTTTTGTCTAAAACCTAAAATATAAATATCTGTTCCAGGAGTAATCCTACTAAAACTTTTATCAAGTCTTAATTTTCCTAAAATTGGAGTATTCTTTTTATCATTTCCATAATATCCGATTCCTTGTGTTTTTTCATCAGTATCTTTGTGTCTAGTAGAGCATAACTTACATATACCTAAATATCCTTCTTCTCCAGCGAAATTTAGAGTTGAATAAAATACAGTATTAATTGAACTTGCTACAAATGATGCAAATTTTCCTATTCCTTTAGATCCACCTTTAGATCCACTCTTATCACTAATTCCACTTCCCTTAGTAAGAAGATAAAAAGGGCTACTATCATTATCAGTAATTCCAACTAAACCAGTGGTATTGAAGTCACTAATCCTTAAGCAATGGATCATTTCATTGTTTAATTGTTTTTTTATGTCTTCTAAAACATCATATATTTTTTTGTTATTTTTTCTATAATCTAGACATAAATCAACTTCTTCTTCAATACTATCTATTCCTGGAATATCCTCCTTTTTTATATCAAAAGTTTTAAATTCAATCCTAGCAGTTTTACCCTTTAACTTCGCATCGATTGAATTTTGACATGATTCTCTAGCTAGTGATGCAATTGGATCTTTAGCAAATGTCTCCATATCTGGCGTTTCTATACCTTGATCAGATCCATAATTATTTCCTGGAAAACGCCATTTTTCTTCTTCATTATTAAACATAATTTGACCTCCTAATTTCAAAATCTACATTTATATATGTATTACTTATATTTTTTATTTCATAATATTCTGGAAAATATGTTCTTAATATTCCTATTAACATATATTTATTCCATGAATAATTTATTTTTGGAAATAAAGTATAATCTCTCATATTCTTTGTATCCAAGACTTTATATTTATCTAATAAAATATTAATTATTCTATTTATTTCTTCTAATTCCGAATTACTAATATTAAATTTTTCTTTTTTCACCATTGTATAAGCATTTATTTGAACAAATTCATCACTTATATCTTCCATAAACTGTAAATAATTATATATATTACCTATATTCATTTTGCTTATAAAAGCGTCAACATCTTTTTTATTAAATGAATCTAGTCCATCAACATACTTCTTTATCACTGTATATCTATTATCAATATCACTTGCATGCAAACTTATAAATGGTCTTTTATAAAAATATTGTGGGAATAAAACTTTTAATAGTGAAAATAACTCAAAGGCTCCATTTGTTAAATTTAATTCAGCAAATAAATCTTTTCTTTGTAATTTTAATTGAGCATATATTTTCTTGGCAGATAGTATATCAACATTCAACTTTTCAAACAAAGAATCTACAAACTCTTTTAATTTTGTAATAGTATCTTCATTAATTTTCAATTTGTTTAAATATATAAATTCTTTTGAAGATATAAAAATCAAACCTTTGTCTACTTCATTATATAATACACTATATAATGTATAATCCTTTAAACCCGGAAAATGATTTCTTAAATCATCCAGAGTAAATTCTTTATCAAATGATTTCATGAGATTAATTAATTCATCTGTCGGAGTTAAATTACTATTACCATTTTCTATATAATCTCTATTAGATGTCATTCCCTTTGGAAGCTTTTTATCTAGACATCCTTTTAAGTAATAATGATTATTAATCCCTAATTTATTTAATTCATTTTTAAACTTTTCATAAATGCTTCTGTAATAAACAAAGTTATGTTCTGAAATATAATTTAATATTTCATCAATTAAGTATTTTGGCAAAAGAGCACAGTATTTCTCATTTAAATATGTTCCCCTATCTATTAAAATAAATCCTCTTCTAGATATGATTGCTTCAAGCGAATGCTGTGATGGAACATCTAAATCATCATACCTATTTTTGATGATACTTTTAAATTTATTATAATCATCATCATTACCAGTTCTAAAACCATCAGTGAAAAACTCATCAATAACACTCATGTATAAATTACTAAGACTATATCCTTTTTTTAAATACACTTTTCCATCAATTAATTTATAATGATATTTAAAAATACTTAATATAAATTCATTTGTTAAGTCAGGATTATATTTTTGAACAATACCTAAAGTATTAATAGTTTCATCAACCAGTTGCACTATATCACATTCTTTAATATTATAAATTAATTGATATTTTGCATCATACCTTATTATTCCTCGAGAACATTCATACAAGATAAATATTTTATAACAAATGTTTTTCTCATATAAATTATAAAACTGATTTGTAGTGACATATTTTTTGTTCCCTTTTAATTTCTTAAAATAAGCTATTAATAAATAATCAATATCACCAGAGTTATTTGCAATATATGCTTTGATTTTAGCTTCTATTTGTCTTACTCTTTCCCTAGTTAAATCATATAATTCACCAATTTCACTCAATGTATAAATTTTATTGTTTTTATAGCCTCCGCGTTTTATCAAAATTTCTATATTTTTAGGCTTTATCGATGAGAAAAAGTCATTTATAACTTTTATTGGTGATTTTTGTAATTTTTCGATTTTTTCTTTGAAATCATCAAGATGCAACAAAAATAACAATAAAACAACATAAACAGAAGAATTTTTAAAATCTTCAACTTTAAAAATATGATTTTTGATTGCAATATTTTCTTCTATTTCATTTAAAGAAAATACATCATCTAAATTTAGATTATCATATATGCTCTTAATATTTTTACAGTTTTCAGATACAAGATCACAATAAGAATCAAAATTATCCAATAAATCAAATAATATACTTTCTGCAACTGATAAAAATATAATACCATTATTAATATAATATATTAAATATTTCCACACTGCTTGAAAAAATGTTTCTTTTGATGAAATATTTAAATTATCAAAAATGTCATCTCTAATATCTTTTGATGAATCTTTGAAACATCTTACAAAATCATTAACTTTTTCCATTTCTTCATATTTTGCCTTATTTAAATAATACTTATTTTTTATACTTTCAAAATTATCATGTAAATATATTTTGAAGTTTGAATATTTAATTATACCTTTTCCATACATTTTAGACATATAATCAAAAATCTTCTCATCTGATGCATAAAGTATTTCATATAAAAAACTATTAATCAGAAAATCAAAATATATCTTTTGATACAAATGACTATTATCCCTATTTACTAACAACCTATTTTTATGAAAAAGCTGCTCAAAATCCAACATTATAACTCCACCTTTTTTTTCGTTTTATTTTTTTCATAATCGAATAGTTCCTTTTGTTTATCCAATTCACTTTGAATTAATGAAAAAATATTTTCTATTTGTTCGTCGCTATATTCATAAAATGATGTATTAGATAAATTATGTAATTTAGATATTAAATCTACTATTTTATTTACTCTATTATCAGAAATTCTTTTAAAATTATCTTGCTTTATTGTATTCATAATCTATCTCCCTTGATGTACTTATAATAGCACACTTTTGTAATAATGTCAAAATATTTTAAAAATATTATCAAAATATTATCAAACAAACAAAAAAACAACAATATCAATTATCGTTGTTTAGCACATTTTCTATATCATAATTTATAAAAGCAACTTCATTTGATTTAAATATTTTTTTAGGATTAATAGTCCTAAGAGTTAATTTGATATCCACTTTATTAAAAGGTAGATTGCAATATATTAAATCTGATTTTTGTGATTCAGACATAGAAATCATTATTTTAGCTTTTTTACTTATATCTTTCATATTATTAAAGAATTCATCATGTTTAAAAGGTTTATAAGTATATAACATTTGTTTTTGAATCATGGAATCGTCATCTGGTAAATAAGGAGGATCACAATAAATAAATGCATCATCTAATTTATTTTGCTTTTTCATTTCATTTATAAAATCTGCATAATCCATATTATAAAATGAAACATTTTGTATACATTTAGAAATTTTGTTTATATAATCAAAATTAATATTTATTTTTTCTTTTCTACCAAATGGTACATTAAATGCTCCATCTTTGTTTTCACGATAAACTCCATTAAATCCGGTTTTCATTAAGAAGTAAAATATTTCAGTTTTTTTATCTGAAGGTTCCATTTCATTAAATAAATTTCTCATTTCATAATAAAATGTTTCTTTTTCTGATAAAGTTAAAGTATCATACTTTTCTATAATTTTTTTAATTTCATCTATAAATTTATCACATCTATCACGCAAATATAAATAGAAATCTATTACATTTCTATTTATATCGTTAACAATAAACTTTTTATAATTCAATATATTATTATTGTCAATTACATTTAATAAAACTACACCAGATCCCAAAAACATTTCAATATAATTTTCTTTGTCCTTGACAAAAAAGTTCAAAATTTCAGTTAGTACTTTTTTCTTTGAACCTGCCCAACGAAATGGTGGATTAACTGGTGGATTAACAATAAACTTTTTTACATCTTTCATGTATACTCCTTCTTATATTAATACTATATCATAAAATTACATTTTCTTAAATACTTATTTCTCAAATTCAACTTCTATTATATTCTCTTTATGTATTAATTTGAATTTTAATTTCTTATATTAGAAAAAAATATATAAACATGTCGATAAGAAAAAAATTCGATTCCTTCACAATAAACTTTATGCTCAAAATCTATATTTTCTATAGTTCTCTTAATTTTTTTAATAATTCAATAAATGAATATCACTCATGTTGATAAATTCATTATTATCAACATAAACCTTATATTAATCTAATATTTCAGTGTATCACCAACCAGCGTTCAAAAATGAAGCTTTAATACCAATACCATTAAGCTTATTAAATATTAATATTTTTATCTATATGAGTATTAATTTAGTCATTTTAACTAAATCATTTCTTCTATAAACACTACTTATCATCCTCATAATAATAATCATCTTCTTCTAAATCTTCTTCTTCAAATGAAGTAGAATCATATTTCCCCTCATCTACTAATTTTTGTTGCCAATCTTCTAAATTATTATTTTTCTTTTTCTTACTATTTTCTTCTAAAAAAGAAAATAATCCAAATTCTTTAGAATCTTGTTTAACATTGTTATTAAATAAATCAAATAATCCCATAATTACCTCTTTCAATATAACTAAATTATATTCTTATCATAAATTTCTTGGAAGATATATTTTTCTTACCACTAATAATCTCACTAACATGTTCCTGAGTATAGCCAGTTTCACCAGAATGTACAATTAATTTAAAGATAAGCCATTTACCTTTTTCATCATGATAATCCACCTATCATTCAACTCCACCGAGTCTTGTGATCTCCGCCATTAAATACTCCATAGGAATCATTATTTTCCATCCAAATATCACAATAACCATCAAGCTCAGCATTTTCAGCACAGATACATATTTTCTTTTTATTACTCAAATGAAATATAATTTCTTTAAAATAATCGCCACCTTCTGGTCTTGTTATATCATTTGATGGCTCTATAATATATTCATCACTGAAGTTATTTAATTCATAATCAACAATAGTCTTATCATAACAATCAAAATCAAATTGATTATTTTTACATATGTTAATTGCTTCAACTTCTTTATCACTTAGCGAGTTAAAATCAGTTAATTCAATATATATCATACTAAAAAAATTATAACCAAATTTTAAAATAGTATCATCTTCAAAAATAAGATAATTATCTCCAGCAGTATCATAAACTTTATCTGCAAAAACGCATTTTTCAGTCCAACAAAGAGAATCTGTAGAAATAAATGCTTTTATTTTTTTATCTTTTATTATAGTTAAAAATTCCTTAATAAATTCATTCATCGTTTTAAATTCATCAATATAATATTGGCAATTTTTTCTTATCATTAAAATCATTCCTTTCTAAACCTATTTTTCTTAATTTAATTATATAATATAAAGTATAATAAGACAATAAAAAATCAGCTCATAAGAGCCAATTAATCACACTAATGGGGCGAAATAAGGGAGTCGAACCCTTGCATAATAGAGCCACAATCTACCGTGTTAACCACTTCACCAATTCCGCCATAACTGTTAATAGGATATCAAAAAATTGGTTAAAAATCAATACTTTATCGCAAAAATGTGGTATTATAATGTAGGATGGTGATAAAATTGAATGAAACAACTAAAGTATTATGTGAAAGAAGAAGTGTGAGAAGTTTTACTGACAAACAAGTTCCTAAAGATATTTTAGATGAAATATTAAAGTGTGGATGCTATGCACCAAGTGGTATGGGCTTGCAAAGTGCCGTAATTGTAGCTATTCAAGATAAAGATTTAATAGATAAAATTGCTAAAATTAATGCTAGTATTATGGGCAGAGACACTAATCCTTTTTATGGTGCCCCTACTCTAGTAGTTGTACTTGCTAAAAAAGATATTCCAACACATGTTAAAGATGGAGCTAGTGTTATAACCAACATTTTAAATGCCGCATTTAGTTTGGGAGTGGATTCTTGTTGGATTGATAGAGCTAAAGAAACATTTGAAACAGAAGTTGGTAAAGATCTTCTTAAATCTTGGGGATTAGATGAATCCTATGAAGGTGTTGGTAATGTCATATTAGGATATAGAGATGGTGAACTACCAAAAGTAAAACCAAGAAAAGAAAACTATATAATATATCGCTAATATGTGATATAATTTATTATAGGTGTAATATATGATAAAAGAAGAACAAACCTTAAATGTAAGTATGTTTATAAATTTAGCACTAGCTATAATAAAAATAGTTTGTGGAATATTTTTTAATAGCTATATTTTAATGATGCTAGGTTATTATACTTTATGCAATTATATTAGTGAAGCAATTGCTTATATTGGAAGTGTTATATCTATGCGTAAAGCTAATATGAGGCATCCTTTTGGTTTTGGCAAACAAGAATCTATTTTACATATTTTTGTAGGTATAATACTCATAATTACATCTATATATTTATTTGAACAAACATTTTATTTAGATTTTACTTATGCATCAGGTAATATTATATTTATTATGATTACTATTATTTTAATGCACTTTTTAAATTCTAATTATACATTTAATATAAGTAAGAATATATTTAGTCAAAGTTTATATATAACTAGTAAAAATTCTTACTATGATGCCCTACTTAATATTTTAATGTTTATATTAATTATGTTAAGTATAAAAATACCATTAATTAATTTATATGGTTGTTTATTTATAAGTGTTTTAATATTTATAAAAGGATATAAAATAATTACTAGTAATATAATATTAATGCATAGTTCTAATGATACATCAAAAAAAGCAAATGATAAAGTAAAACAAATAATTAATAAATATAATAATGTTTATTTTAATTCAATTAATTTAAATAATATAAATAAACACTATACAGCAACAATAGAAATAAGTATTGATGATGATTTATCGTTACCAGAATTAATAAAAATAGAAAGAGAAATTAAATACAATATATACAGAGCAAAGTTAAAAATAAAACATATTGACTTTGAAATAGTTAAAGATTAAGGAGATGGTATATTGTTACAACTTAAAAATATTAAGAAGAATTATGAATCAGGAGAAGAAATAGTAAAAGCCCTAAAAGGGATAAATATAGAATTTAGAGAATCAGAGTTTGTTGCTATACTAGGACCTTCTGGCTGTGGTAAAACAACACTTTTAAATATTATCGGAGGACTTGATCACTATACATCTGGAGATTTAATCATCGATGGTATAAGTACTAAAAAATATAAAGATCGAGACTGGGATACATATAGAAATCATCGTATTGGTTTTGTTTTTCAAAACTATAATTTAATAACTCATCAAAGTGTTTTATCTAATGTCGAACTTGCTTTAACTTTATCAGGTGTTGATAAAAAGACCAGAAGAAAAAAAGCAATTGAAGTATTAGAAAAAGTTGGACTTAAAGATCAAATGCATAAAAAACCTAACCAAATGAGTGGTGGCCAAATGCAAAGAGTAGCAATTGCTAGAGCCCTAGTAAATAATCCAGATATCTTGCTTGCTGATGAACCAACTGGTGCCCTTGATACTAAAACAAGTATTCAAATAATGGAAATACTAAAAGAAATTTCTAAAGATAGATTAATAATTATGGTTACTCACAATCCGGATTTGGCTAGTAAATATGCAACAAGAACTATAAACTTACTAGATGGGGAAATTACAAGTGATTCGCGAGCCTATAATTCTAAAAAAGAAATTAAAGAAAAAAAGGAAACCGGCAAAAAGACATCGATGTCATTTATGACTGCTATGAATTTAAGTTTAAATAACTTAATGACAAAAAAAGGAAGAACAATCCTTACAGCTTTCGCCGGTTCTATAGGTATTATTGGTATAGCCTTAATACTTGCCATATCTAATGGTGTTCAAGAATATATAAATAATGTTGAAGAAGAAACTCTTACTAGTTACCCTCTTACTGTTCAAGAAGAAACTGTTGAAATTGCGGATTTTATATCTAGTATGCAACCAAGTAGTGATACGGAAGAACACGAAGAAGGCAAAATATATTCTAATGATGTCATGAGTGAAATGATGGCTACAGCATCTGCTAGTGTTGAAAGTAATAACCTAGAAGCTTTCAAAAGTTATATTGAAAGTGATGATACAAACATCAAAGATTATACATCAGCAATAAGCTATTCTTATAATCTAAATTTACAAATATATAAGGACGATAATGAAGAAATTATCCAAGTTAATCCTAATACTGTTTTAGATGAACTTGGTATGAGCATGAATGAAATGCAATCAGCATTTATGTCAACAGATGTATTTAGTGAAATGTTTGATAGCCAGGAAATGAATGAGCAAATGTATGATTTAGTCGCTGGTTCTTGGCCGGAGGAATACAACGAAGTTGTTTTAGTAGTTGATGAAAACAATGAAATGAGTGATTTTACTTTATATGCCTTAGGTTTAAAAGATCAATCAGAATTATCAGAAATGTATCAAAATATTATGAATGGGACACCGTTTGAAGTTGAACAAACATCATATGATATGGATGATTTAGTGGGAATGAAATTTAAATTTGTTTTAAATAGCGATTACTATGAACTTGAAAATGGCATCTGGGTTGATAAGAAAAATAATGATGATTACATGAAAGAACTACTTGATAATGCCGAAGAACTTGTTATAACAGGTATTATAAGACCTAATGAAGAATCAATTATTGCTTCAACTGCTGGTGGTGTAATGTATTTAAAGGATTTAAAAGAATATGTTATAAACAAAATACATGAATCTGAGATTGCTCAAGCCCAACTTGAAAACCCTAATATAAATGTTTTTACAGGAAGAGAATTTAGTGATGAAGAGTTTGATATAAGTAC
Organism: uncultured Bacilli bacterium; assembly: GCA_944332705.1. Taxonomy (GTDB): domain Bacteria; phylum Bacillota_I; class Bacilli_A; order RF39; family UBA660; genus Onthocola_B. The sequence continues at coordinate 54,765 of CALVKM010000001.1, read as the reverse complement.
TCTTACTCCAGAACAAATGGCTTACTTACAAAGTTTAAGCCCAACAGAAATGGCTGAAGTTATTGCCACATATGAAGAACAAGCTGGTGCTACTTATCAAGATGTCTTAAACAAAATTGGAGTTATTGATTTAGATAAACCAACAGCTATAAATATTTATCCCAAAGATTTTGATTCTAAAGATGAAATAGTTAATATCATAAATAATTATAATGATGAACAAAGAGATAATGGACATGATGAAAATGTTATAAATTATACCGATATAGTTGGAGTCATGATGAGTGGTGTATCAACTATTATTGATGTAATAAGTTATGTTTTAATGGCTTTTGTTAGTATATCTCTAATTGTTTCATCAATAATGATTGGTATAATTACTTATATTTCCGTACTTGAAAGAACTAAAGAAATTGGTATTCTTAGAGCTATTGGTGCTAGTAAAAAAGATATATCAAGAGTATTTAATGCCGAAACATTTATTGAAGGTTTAACTGCTGGAGTAATGGGAATACTTATTACCCTACTTCTAACGATTCCAATAAATATTATAATTAAAAATTTATCAGGTATTTCAAATATTGCCGTTCTTCCTGTAGGTGGTGCAATAATACTTGTAATAATAAGTGTATTACTAACAATGATTGCTGGTTTAATACCTTCAAGAATGGCTTCTAAAAAAGATCCAGTTGAAGCATTAAGAGTGGATTAAAAATAAAATAGATTGTTTTATGGCAATCTATTTTTTTCGCATTATTATTTCTATATCATTTATTCTAGCTAATTCTAAAAAATCTTTTAAACTTATATTCGTAACTCCACCTTCAAGTTTAGCACACCACCCTCTTTGGCGATTTAAATCACGAGCAAATTGAGCTTGTGTTTTTTCAGTGCAATCCCTCATAAATTTAATGATTTCTTTAGTCTCATATTTATTACAATTTACTTCCATATTTTATCACGCCTTAATAGTATCATAGAATTATTAAATAATTAGATTTTGTATCTTGACAAGGTACACAATTTTTTGTAATATTTAATTATAATATGTATCATAATAAGATACACATTATAAAAGGTGGTACCTATGAAAAAGAAAGTCTTGTTAATAAGTAGTATGTTAGTAACATTTATTTTAGTTATCTTTGTTTCATTAAATAATACAAATAATGAAAATAAAAATGTATTATCTAATACAAATAAAGATACAGAAGTAATAAATAGTAATATGATAACTATGATGTATGAAACAGATGCCGGTACAGGTATCTATGAAGAAACTAAAGATACTTCGTGGCCGGAGTCCGGTTATATATTTAATGATACTTTAAGTGGTTGTGAAAATGGAGGAGAACTAGAATATAATTCAATAAATAAAACAGTAAATTTATTAAGTAATAAATCAGATAATTGCTATGTGTACTTTGATAAATATGATGGCGTATGGATAGATAATGTAAGCATTACTAATGTAACAGGGTCATCAGTTACATTAGATATAAGCGCAACCAGTGAAAATGGAAATATTACTACATATTATTATTCATTAAATGATAGTGAAGAATATCAAGAAACAACATCAAGTCCAATAACAATAAATGACTTAAACAAACTAACAGAATATAAGATAAGCATTTATGCTATAGATAGCACAAATGCTAGATCTAATATATATGAAGTAATAGTAAGTACCACAGATGAATCAGGACCTGTGATAAATAGTGTTAGTATAAGCGATATAACAAGTTATGGTTTTACTTTAACAGTTGATGCAACAAGCGATGTGGAAATTGAAAGATATTATTTTTATATCAATGGTGACGGAGAAAATTATGCTGGAACTAGCACAACACCAGAGTATACATTTAATACTTTAACAGATAATTCTAACTATACTATTATTATATTTGCAGAAAATAATAATGGGATATTTTCTAATAAATATTCAATAAGTATAACAACTGAAGAAACACCTATTTTATTAGCAGATTATATAAAATCGTTATATACGTCACAAGGGGTAAATGGAATATATTATCATACGAGTAGTTTAGCAAATAGTGCTGGTGATAATTCATATAGATATTCAGGAGCAAATCCAGACAATTATGTATGTTTTGGTAGTGATGCAGAAACATGTCCAAGTGACAATTTATATCGAATCATAGGAGTATTTGGTTCTGAAGTAAAACTAATAAAATGGGATTATGCAAATAGCAATTTACTAGGAACTAGTGGAGCATATTCAGATAATTATTATAATGTTACGAACGAATATTTAGGAAGTCATAATAAGGTTGATGCATATTTATGGAATAATAACACCAAAAATAATAAATGGGAAGAATCAAATTTAAATTCAACTAATTTAAATAATATTTTTTTAAATACTTTTAATTTAAATTATAAAAATAAAATAGCAAATACTATTTGGTATGTTAGTGGCTATAGAACTTATGATGCAACTTCAAAAAAATTTTATAATGCAGAAAGCATTGGAACAACCTGGTCTGGAAAAATCGGTTTAATGTATGTAAGTGATTACGGATATGCTGCATCACAAAATTCATGGTCAACAAATATGTATAGCTATGGCAATAATTCAATAAAAAAGAATAATTGGTTATACATGGGAATGCATGAATGGACAATATCTCCAATTTCAACAAGCACAAGCAATGTCTATTATATTAACGCTGACGGAAGAGTTGTAGATGATGGTGGTGTAAATAATAGTAATGCCAATGTTAGACCATGTTTTTATCTAAAACCAGAAGTTACATACATTTCTGGTAATGGTTCAAAAAATTCTCCATTTAGAATTGATTGCCCTACTTGTACTGCCGATTAATCCTACTCTATGTCGATTCTTGTCGAACCATGTCTAGTTTTGTCGAATCGCTTGCAAAACTTAAAAATACTGGTAGAATATTACTTGGAAGTGGGTTTTGGTTATTATTCATATTCAAATTACCTTCTGTAAGTTAACCTTTGATTATTAACACCTTATCTATGTTTATAACACCCCCTGTTATATAACCCACTTCACTTAAATGTGAAACATTTGTGAAATTAGCACTTTAACTTGACAAGTGCTAATTAAAGTGATATAGTTATATTGTCAATAGGAAATATTGACTAAAAACATTAAATGAATAACATAATAATTAATGAAAGGATGATGATAATTTATGTTACCAAGTAGAATGTTTTTTGATGATATGTTAAGTGATTTAACAGTAGAAAATAAGATGAAATGCGATATTTATGAAAAAGATGGTAAAGTCTTCATTGAAATGGATGTTCCAGGATACGACAAGAGTGATATTAAAGTTGAATGCAACAAAGGAAACATTGTTATAAGAGCTGAAAAAGAACAAAAAGAAGAAGACAATAAAAAATATCTTCATCGTGAAAGAAAAGTTTATGGTAAGATTGAAAGAAGTTTCCATCTAGAAGATATTGATGAAGATTCTATTCAAGCTGAATTTAAGGACGGTATTTTAACAATTACTGTTGATAAAATCGATGAAGATAAAAATAAAAAATACATCGAAGTTAAATAATTTAATACGAATCTTAAAAGGATTCGTATTTTTTGTTATAAAAACTACTTATTTAGCATTTCTAAATAAGTAGTTAATTGTTCTAGCATTACATCTATAGGATTGTAATTATCTAGAGTAAATAGGTTTTCTAATAAGTTAGTAGAAAAACCACTGATAATGGCAACATCTCCATCATATTTGGTAATTGGAATACCTCTGGTGGAACCTGCTACATTCCAAAATATGATTGTTGGAAGTTGATATCCTTTATCTTTAAAAGCTTTCCTCCAGCCTTCAAAGTTTGTTCCACCTTTAGAATGAACACCATCATCAAATTCCATATCGGTAATAATTAGAATATGACTAGGTAATTCTTCCCCTTTAATTTTATTTTCTACTGCTGTGGTAAGTATTAATTCAAATACTTTATCAATGTCAGTATTTAAAGGATTAATACATTTCATATTTTGGACTTTTTCATAAATTGTTCTTCCCTTTATAATTTGTAATGTTGGTTCTTCAGAAAATGTAATAAAATGATCTTTAAATATACCAGTATTTCTTTCGGCAGTATAAATAGCAAGACCAATTGATGCACAGATTGGAATGCGTTCAAAACCAGTCATTGAACCAGATGTATCAGCAACAACCAAAATATTTTTATTAGTTACTATTTCTTTTTGATTTTGCCACATTAAATCAAATAATTCTTTATCTCCTCTATTTTGGTAGATGTTTTTAATTATTTCATAGCAAAATAAACCAGTCGTATTTATTTTAGTTTCTCCTTTTATAAGAGATTTTTTATATTCCTTAAATTCACTCTCTAAATGTCTATTAAAAGCATTATTGTATTTTAACATTGCTTTAGATGGAACTTTAGAAAAATCAATTTTATCATAAGTTTTATTAGTTAAATTAGATTCAACTATATTTATTTTATCTCTTAATGTTTTTAAAGTATAGCGATATTCTTTTTCACTCATACCAAGTAATTTAACTAATTTTTTAGCTAATTTATTATTTTTGTTATGAGTTCTAATAGAAGGTAACCATTTAGCAAGTAATGATACATCGTTAGTTGTTAAACCTTTATTCAATCTCTCTTTAATTAAAGCTACTGTTTCTTTTTCTACTGGTGTATTTATACCTTCTAGGACATAATCAAAACGGCCAAGTTCCCCAATAAAAGGCAAAATACGCAATGCTAAAGCGGGATAATTTAGACATAAGTCTTTATAAATGGTTTTAAAGACTCTTCTTTCCCCTTTACCCTTTCTAATATCCAAAATATATAATAAATTAGCTAATGCTAGATTTTCATCTTCAATGATTGCTAAACGAAATTTATTAATTATATCCTGTTTATCGTTAAATCTTGAAATCATAGCAAAAACATCTAAATTAGCATTATAACTAGTTGCATAATATTTAGAACCTTTAGTATTAAAAATAGTATTGTTTTTCTTTAATCCATCTAATAAATCCATAATATCCTCCATTATGCAAAGAAACAAGCCACGAAATAATGATTATCAGTCATTTCTTTTATTAGCCAATCAATTTTCTTTTTGCTGTCTGTGGCTTTAAAACAAGACACTACTAAAAGGTTCAATTTCCTAATATTTTCTTTTTGCTGTATGTGTCTTTTTTTCTCTTTGCATAACTATTATATTATATGCAACATAAAAAATGGTCGCTTTAAAAGCGACAAAAAAATACTGTTATAAAACAGCATTTGCGTAGGTAAATAAATAGTCATTTACAATATCGGAATCATAAATATTATTCTCTAAACAATACGCAACAACTAAATCAAAATTATTATTACTTCTCAAACTATAACCAGCACTATTTAATAACTTATTAAATTCATACTTGTTTAGTTTTAAAGCAAGTCCTAACTTGATAACTACATTTTTACTAGGAACATAGTTGCTATTACATCTTATCTTCGAAAATAATTTCCTATCTATACCCGCCATTTTATAAATCTCCGAATCTTTATGATTACTTCGATCAATAAATGAAAAAAGTAATTCATTAAAATTCTTTGACTTATACTGATTTAAATATGTAACAATTTCTTTCATACAACCTCCTTATGTTTAATAAATTAATATCCATTTACTATTAAACATATCCTATACTTTTTCCAAATACATAACTCGGTCATATAAAATATTTAAATCAGATGAGTTAAAATAATTAACTCATCCATAATATATCAAATATATTTAATAAAATCAACATAATTTGCAACTTTTTATTTTTCAACATCTACATATTTGATTTTTATCCCGTTTTCACTAAATTTTTCTTCATATTCAGTTTCTACATTATCAATACTCTCACTATGTAAATCATAACTAATATCATTTATTTTATAGCCGTATTCCTTAAATGATTCTAGTGAGTATGCAAATAAATTATCATTATCGGTTTTCATAATGATATGCTTTTTACCCTTAAATAATTTATCAAAAGATTTTAAGTAATTTGGTGATGTTAATCTTCTTTTGGCATGTCTTTCTTTGGGCCATGGATCAGAAAAATTAAGATATATTGTATCTATTTTTCCTTCAAGTAGGTCCCCTAGATTTATGGCATCCATTATAAGTATTTTTAAATTACTAGGTTTATATTCATTTATCCTTTTTATAGCAACACTTGCTACACTTGAATATTTTTCAACACCAATGAAGTTAATGTTAGAGTATTTTAGAGCCATCTCTAAAATGAATTTACCTTTACCCATACCTATTTCTAAACATATTGGATTATTATTAGAAAAATTATCATAAAAATAATCACAATTACTAATTACTAAATCTTTATCTTTGGGATTACGCATACGCATATATAACACTTCCTTTTAAAACACATATAATATTGATAGGGAGGATACATAATGAAAAAAAATAGAAATTCTTTTTTTACCGAAGCTAACATGTCATATTCTGGATATAATCCAAATATGAATATGGTTCCAAATAATATGCCCTATCAAGCCCAATCAAGTTACAATTCTTATTTCTCTGGACCTAATATGATGAATGCTCCAATGAATCAAAATCCAATGAATCAATATAATGATACTAATAATATTGATTCTAGACTTGCTAAAATAGAAAGACAAATTAATCGTTTAGAGCATCGTGTTAGTAAATTAGAAAGTACAAATACTACATATATTACTGAAGACATAGACTCCAGTGGTAATATGTATATGCTTTAATTATAGATAATCATTGCACTAAAACAATATAATTGTTCTTCACCACATACAGCAATTGCCACTTGATACTTGATATCTATTATATCAAATTCACCAGAATTTAGAAAGCTATTTATAGAGTTTTCTAAATCTTTTTCGTGTGATTCATCAAATACTTTAACTTTCATTTTATCACCGATATTATTATATAATAGATATATTAAATATTTTGTCGAAAAAAATAAGTTAGATTAATTTTCTAACTTATTTTACCACAATGTTAACTATTCTACCTTTAAGAACAATTATTTTAACTATTTCTTTGCCTTCGATATGTTTTTTAACATTTTCTTCATTTAATGCTTTGTCTTTAGTAACTTCTTCTGATTCATCAATTGATACTTTAATTGATGCTCTTATTTTACCATTTACTTGAACACCAATTTCTTTTTCTTTATCAATTGTTTTTTCTTCATCATATTTTGGCCACTCGCCTTCACAAATTGGCGCATAACCTAACTGTTCATTTAATTCTTCAGTTATATGAGGAGCTATGGGATTTAGAAGTGTAAGTAGAACTCGGTAATCGGCTTCAGTTACGGAATCTTTTGCTTCATAACTATTAGTTAAAATCATTAAGGCAGATATTGCTGTATTATATCCCATATTTCTTAAGTCATATTCAACTTTCTTTATAGTTTTATGAATTATAGTTTCTAATTCAGGGGTATAAGAATCACCTTCAACAACTTTGTCTTTAAGACGAATTACTCTATCCAAAAATCTTTTACATCCTCTTAGAGAATCAGTACTCCATGGACAATCTAGTTCATAATCTCCCATAAATAGTTCATAACACCGAAGAGTATCAGCACCATATTCATTTACTATATCATCAGGATTAATTACATTGCCCTTAGATTTACTCATTTTTTGGCCATCACTACCAAGAACCATACCATGACTAACTCTAGTCCAAATCATTTCTTTATTTGGTACTAAACCAATGTTGTATAAAAATTGTACCCAGAATCTTGCATAAAGTAAGTGTCTAGCAGTATGTTCCATACCACCATTATACCAATTTACTTTATTCCAATATTTCATTGCTTCCATTGATGCAAATTCGTGTGTATTATGAGGATCCATAAATCTTAAGAAATACCAACTTGAACCCGCCCAGTTAGGCATTGTATCAGTTTCTCTTTTTGCTGGTCCACCACATTTTGGACAAGTTGTGTTAACCCAATCTGTAATTTTAGCAAGTGGACTTTCACCTGTATCAGTTGGTTCGTATTCGGCAACATCTGGTAAAAGTAGTGGCAAGTCTTCTTCATTCATTGGTTGCCAACCGCAAGACTCACAATAAATCATTGGAATTGGTTCGCCCCAGAATCTTTGACGAGAGAATATCCAATCACGCATTTTATAATTTACTTGTTTTTTACCGCATTTATTTTCTTCTAAAAATTCTAACATTGCACTTATGGCATCTTCTTTATTTAAACCATTTAAGAATCCGGAATTAATATGTACGCCATCACCAGTGTAAGCTTCTGTAAGTTCACTTTGACCACTATCAATAACCTCTATAATTGGAATATTAAATTTAGTAGCAAATTCAAAGTCTCTTTCATCATGCGCCGGAACAGCCATAATAGCTCCAGTACCATAAGAAGCAAGAACATAATCACTTATATAAATTGGAATTTCTTCATTATTCACTGGATTAATCGCATAAGCACCAGTGAAAACGCCTGTTTTTTCTTTATTTAATTCTGTTCTTTCTAAATCATTTTTAAGTGTACATTCATATTTATATTTTTCTACTTCATCTTTGTGTTCCGGAGTAGTTATAATATCAACAAGTTTATGTTCTGGTGCTAAAACACAATATGTTGCTCCAAATAAAGTATCACATCTTGTTGTAAATACACTGAAGTTTTCATCGTGACCGGCAATTTTAAAGATTACTTCTGCTCCGATAGATTTACCTATCCAATTTATTTGCCCTAATTTTACTTTTTCCGCAAAGTTAGTATCATTTAAGCCTTGTAATAAGTCTTCAGCATAATCACTCATGCGAAGCATCCATTGACTCTTTTCTTTTTGCACAACTTGAGTGCCACATCTTTCACATACGCCACCTGCTGAATCTTCATTTGATAAAACTGTCTTACAATTCGGACACCAATTAACAGGAACTGTTGCTTTATAAGCCATTCCATGTTTATAAAACTCTAAAAATTGCCATTGCGTCCATTTATAATATTCCGGATCAGTTGTTGAAAATTCCCGGTCCCAATCAAATGAAAAACCTAATGTTTTCATTTGATTTTTAAATGTTTTAATATTTTCTTTAACGGCATCTTTTGGATGAATATGATTTTTTATCGCATATTGTTCTGCTGGTGCTCCAAAAGCATCAAAGCCCATTGGAAATAGCACATTTTTCCCTTGCATCCGCATCATTCTGGCCATTGCATCTTGGGCCGTGTAACTACGAACATGACCTACATGTAGTCCTGAACCAGATGGGTAAGGAAATTCAACTAATATATAGTAAGGTTCCTTACTACTACCTGTAACTGCCTCAAATGTTTTATGTTCATCCCAATATTTTTGCCATTTTTCTTCAATTTTTTTTGTTTCCATCTTTAATCCAACCTTTCTTAACTAAGTGTCTTCCTAATAATTCATATAAGGCATATATAAGCCCAAAGAGAAGTACAAATCCGAGGAGTATTTGAAATGGTAAATCCCAAGGTATACTATAAATTACTACAAATACAAATGAAATAATAAATGCATTAACTAAACTTGATAAAACAAATACATAGTTTAAATTCATTTTATTAACATCTAATTTAAATTTCGGAATAAGTAAAGAAAAACCAATAAAGTCTTCTAATCTTTTTTCCTTTTTTCTTTTTTTACCTTTTTTATTTTGTATCTTTTTGTAGCCATGCTTTAATATCCAAAAATAATTAACTACAAATATAACTACAAATAATACTAATCCCCAAATTAAGGTCACTATCCATTCACTCATAAATCCTCCAGAACAAAAGTCAAAATTTATTTTGACTTCCTTGCATCACTACAAGGCATTTCTGCTTCATTGAATCCTTTAGACTCTCCACAGACCAACTTCGGGTGGTCGCCACCCTATTTTTTTAATTTAATTTATTTTTTTAACAACTCTCGGATATAATCTATTAAAATGGCATTCATACAAATTTCCTCCTTGCAAACCCATTATACCAAACAATCGTTTGAACGTCAATTATTTTCTAAAAAAAATAACTTTCCTATTATACAAAAAAAGGTAATACCAAAGGACGAATTATTCGTGGTACCACCTTATTTACTTCTTTATAATTGATAAAGGAATTACCCTAATACATCCAAAAGCAAGTTCAATTACCATTCATTTTAGTTTCCACCAACCACTAAATCTCTAGTAAGAATAAATAATTTACTACTCTTTTTTCATCTGCTTACAAGTTATTATATTAAATTTCTGCCAAATATTCAAGTAGTTTTATAAACATTCTTTTGAATCTTTGATCTAAACCTCTTAATTTTTTTAATCTTATTCTTTTAGTTTTTATATCTAAATCACTAAAAAATATACTTGCTATTTCTTCTTTTAAACTTGTTTTAATTCTTAAATCACTAATAATCGAATTAATATCTTCATTAATAATTCTAACAGCATTAATTTCAATATCTTTACCCTTACAATTAATTGTTAGTTGTTTTGTTGTATCAACATGCTTAACATCAACCACAAAATCATTTTCTTCTTCATAGCATTCATAAGGGATATCTGCTTTATCGCCATTAATATAAATATCCACACTATCAGCAGTTCTCGTATTTCTAAATCTTACTTTATAATTTCTATATCTTGGAATGATTTCCGTTTTACCTTCAACAGGGTGAATTATTAAAGTATAATTATTTTGTAAGTAATTATAATCTATAGCTGTTACAATATAAAAACCATCTTTATAAAGTTTAGTTACTCCATCATCTTCATATAGTTTAAATATATTACTTTCTCCAGGGAAAACATGAATTTCCATACTTTCTGGTGGAGTTGTATCATTAATATTTTTATCTAAAATAGCTAAAGGAACAATACTTCCAGCATTTGCAAAAACAGGATACTCTTCTTCTTTGTAGAATACTACATATCTTTTATTACCAACAAACTTTTTGCCAGTTTTAAAGTCGTACCAGATTCCTTTAGGTAAAAAAATTCTTTCAACTGATCTATTCATCGTCGGTTCTTTAGTTTTGGTAATTGGAGCTACAAATAAACTTTTACCAAAATAATATTCATTACGATAGACAGGTTCGTCATAAATTTCTGGATAGGTATAGTAAATCGGTTGAATTAATGGTTTACCAGTTTTGGAATATTCATATGCTGCCGTATATAAATAAGGAATTAATCTTTGACGTAACATACAATATTCACGGGCTATATTAAATGTTTCAACATCCCAAACCCATGGTTCCCTTTTATAATATATTCCTCTTTTAGCACTAAATCTAAAAATAGGACTAAAAGTTGAAAATTGAACATATCTTACATATAATTCACTATCTTCAATGCCATCTTTATAACCACCAACATCATGACTCCACCAAGAAACTCCTTTATTTGCGGCAAGGCAATTATAAAAAGGTAAGTATTTTAAAGTTTGCCAACTAACAATTGTTTCACCAGAATATAAAATTCCTGCATTATGAGGTGCTACCAAAGGACTTCTAGTTAAAACTAAAGGTCGAAAATCTTTTACTCTTTTAAAATCTTGATTATAGTAATAAGCTAAAGCTTGGATAGTACTTAAGTCTTTTTTATAATCAAGCCAATAAACATCAATATTCATATCAAGCATTGGATCAATTAAATGGTGAACATATGCAATCATAAATGTTTTATCTAACACATTAAAAGGAATAGTTATACCATCACCAACATTTAATTCTTTTGCAAAATTAAGATACCTATCTTCTTCTTTTCTAATACCTTCACTTGGATCAATATTAAGGCCTATCTTTACTCCCCGATCATGCATGTATTTGATAAATTCACTAGGGTCCGGAAATAAATCACGATTAAAAGAAAAACCAGTTTTATATAAATTATAATTAGTTGAATCTTTAATATGCCAAAATTCACTTAATAACAAAACGGAGAATGGCACTCTATTTCGATTAAATACTTTAACTAAGGCTTTAGCATCATTAAAATTATATATTTTTTCACGGTTCCACCAGATACCTAAGGCATATCTTGGAATTAACTCTGGATATCCTGTAAGCATAAAGTAATCTTTTAAACATAGGGCAAAGTCTCTTTTATACATAAACAAATATAAATCTACTTTATTAGGATTCGGTTTTACTAAAAATCCACTACCTTCAATTTCAAAATTAAAGGAATCATCAAGTAATACAAAGCCATCAGTAGAATAAAGACCATTATCTAGTTTTACACTACCTTTATAATTATCTAAGCTTACTGCTCCACCTTTAAAGTTACGAGCTTCAACTTGTCCATAATACCATGTTTTATCAGTATTTTGCAAATTAACTTTAAGATAAGAATCTGGAGCAAATTTTGGTCCTAAAAAAGGTTTATTTTTTAAATATTGCAAAACAAAATAATTAGTAGTAATTACTAAATATCGCTCATCTTGTTCAACCTTAAAGGTGGGAGAAGCAAATACTCTATTTTTAACCAAAGTTGTTGGGGCATCAGAAAAATGGCCATCTAAGCTATATTCAAGACGAACTAATCTTTCAGTTAAAACTGTAATACGGTAGTGTTCACCTTGGAATGTAACTTGATCGCTAGCAACAGTTTTGGATAAATCTGGAGCAAAATGTGCATCAAAACTAGCCAAATTTCATCACCCTTCTTCTATATTAAAATATTATCATTTTTCTTGATATTTATCAACTATTTCTTGTCTAAATTCATCACTTTCAAAATAATCTATCTTCATATTTCTCTTAACTCTTGCAAGAACTTCCCTTGCTTTTGCCCGAGCAACTTCTGTACCACCTTTTAAGACATCATAGACATATTCAATATTATTTTCTAATTCATGTCTTTTTTCTCTAATTGGTCTTAAAGTATCTTGTAAAACATTATTTAAGAATTTCTTAATAACAACATCACCTAAACCACCACGCCGATAATGATCTTTAAGTTCATCTAAATTTTTATATTCCGGTAAATATTTAGCAAAATCTTCATCAGATACAAATACATCAAGATAAGTAAATACAACATTGCCTTCAACTTTGCCAGGATCACTTACCTTTATATGATTAGGATCAGTATACATACTCATAACTTTTTTCTTGATTGTTTCTTCATCATCAGATAAATAAATACAATTGCCAACTGATTTACTCATTTTACCATTGCCATCTAAACCAGGTAATCTTCTCTCTAATTCAGATTCCGGAACTTTAGCTTCAGGCATAACTAAAGTTTCTCCATATACATTATTAAAACTATGGACAATTTCTCTGGCTTGTTCAATCATTGGTAATTGATCGTCTCCAACAGGAACACAAGTAGCATCGAAAGCTGTAATATCTGCTGCTTGACTAATTGGATAATTTAGAAAACCTACTGGTATACTTTTTTCAAATCCCCGTAGTTTTATTTCATTTTTAACTGTTGGATTTCTTTCCAGTCTAGATAATGTTACTAAATTCATATAATAAAATGTTAATTCTGTAAGTTCTGATACTTCACTTTGGACAAACATAGTAGTTTTGCTTGGATCAAGGCCACAAGCTAAATAATCAAGGGCTACTTCAATAACATTATCCCTAACTTTACTAGGATTATCAAAGTTATCGGTTAGGGCTTGAGCATCAGCAATCATGATAAAAATCTTATCAAATTCTCCACTATTTTGCAAAGCTATTCTATTTTTAAGGGAACCAACATAATGACCTAAATGTAGTCTTCCTGTAGGTCTATCTCCCGTTAATATAATATTTTCCATTACAACCACCTATATATAATTATATCATGATAACAAAAGAAAAACTATGGTAAAATAAAAATTAGTGATATAATAAAATATATAGAGGGAGGAAATTATGAAATACGAAACTGATTCTAGGAAAGTTCAACCTGGACAAATATTTGTAGCAATTAAAGGTCACACTGTTGATGGACACGATTATATAACTAATGCAGTAGATAACGGAGCAATAAGAGTTATCGCTGAAAAAGAAGTTACGGCAGGAGTTCCTGTTGAAGTAGTACCATCTACTGAAGAATATTTAAAAAGACATTTAAAGGAAGATTATGCCGAAGAAATTAACAAATTACAAATTATTGGGATAACTGGAACCAATGGTAAAACAACGAGTGCTTATTTAACTTATCAATTACTAAACTTACTTGGTATTGATACGGCATACCTTGGAACTATTGGATATAAGTATCACAATAAAAATGTAGAATTAGATAACACAACCCCAGATATTTTAACAATTTATAAAATACTTTTAGAACTAGCAAAAGCTAAATGTCATACTTTAGTAATGGAAGTTAGTTCTCATGCTTTATCTTATGAAAGAATTTATGGTATCAATTTAAAAATTGCAGCTTTTACTAATTTAACTGAAGATCATTTGGATTACCATAAAACTATGGAAAATTATTTAAAAGAAAAATTAAAAATAATTGATTATTTATCTAGTGATGGCACTTTAATTGTTAATGGTGATGATGAAGCAAGTAAAAAGTTTATTAAAAAGAATAACAATAAAGGTATTACTTTAGGATTTAATGAAAAATTTAACTATAATATAGTTGATGCTAATATTGCTCCAGATCATACAGATATTAAATTTATTTATGAAAAGGAAGAATACAATGTTACTACTCATTTAACAAGTAAATTTAATGTATATAACTATATGACTGCTCTAGCTATAATTCATGCTCTAAATATTAGTATTGAAGATATTATAGAAAAAACCGGTAAAATCAAGCCTCCGAAGGGAAGATGTGAAGTTCACAAAGTAAATGGTGGTTATGCAGTAATTGATTATGCTCATACTCCAGATGCTGTTGAAAAAGTAATTAGTGCTTATAATGAACTTAAGACTGGCAAAGTAATTACAATTGTTGGTTGTGGGGGAGATAGAGATCCAATTAAAAGACCTATTATGGGAGATATTGCCACTAAATTAAGTGATTATGTAATACTTACTAGCGATAACCCTAGAACAGAAGATCCTGAGAAAATTATGGATGATATTTTAAAAGGTGTTAAAACTAAAAATTATGAAGTTGAACTTGATAGGCATAAAGCAATAAAAAAAGGCATAGAATTATTAGAAGCTGAAGATATATTATTAATTTTAGGTAAAGGCCATGAAGATTATCAAATATTAGGCCGCGATAAAGTCCATTTTGATGATGCTGAAGAAGTTGAAAACTGGCGTTTAGAACACGAAAAAAATTAGCAAAAATACTTGCTAATACCAGCCTTGTGTGATATAATTTTTACACATGAGGCAGATGCAGGTGTAGTTTAATGGTAGAATAAGAGCCTTCCAAGCTCCTGACGGGAGTTCGATTCTCCTCACCTGCTCCATAAGGAAATACGCTCGAACTTTCCGAGCTTAAATACAACTAATTCAGAAATGGATTAGTTTTTTTGTGTATCGAACTCCATGTTTAGCTTGGAAGTCATACAAAGACTATCCTATTAAAGAAAGGATGGTTTCTATGGTAAATATTATTAAGCAAGAAATAGTTATTGAAGAATCATTAAAAAAGAAGTTAGAACTAATATGTGAATTTTCAAATACCAACATGCAAATTATAAATGGTAGTATAAGAAAAATCGATAGAACTAACTTAACCTATGTTGAACCTCATAGAATAATAATTAATGATATAACATTTCTTGCTTTTAATTATTCTAATGAGATATTTATTGAAAACTTGTGTAATAAAATAAAGTTATCTGATTTAGAAGATTACTTAAAACTTAACTAAATACTATTTATTCCCTACTCAGATAATTGACTTTTTATAAAAAAGTGATATTATATAAAACCAATAAAGAATGTATCATCTCTAGAAATTGAGGAACATTTATGATAAAATATATACATAAGAAAGAAAATTTATATAATAACTTTTTTGAGGAGTCAGTAGTATTTAGACTTTATTAAATACTATTGTCTCCTTTTTTTTAGGGTTAAAGTGCCAAACAATTGAAAAGGAGTTGATGGTTTAATGAATGAAGAAAAGAAATTATGCGGAATCTACATGAGGTCATTGTCTTTATTTATCTTTTCATTCCTGAACTTTGAGTTTCTTCAAATTCAACTGATTTATCTATCTTTTTTTTGATAATCTTGTATTACTTTATTTAATAATTGTTGTAAATCTTCTTTTGAAATACCATATTCATCAAATTTGAAATTTTTATCTCCCGCAATAGTAATATATTTTTCAAACAAATTAATCATATAATCAACATTACTATATAAAGAAATAAATTCTTCTTCAGTTATTTGCTTTTGCAAATCATATTCTATTGTTTGCCATACCATATTTAAATCATCAAAAACTGCTGATAAAAAATCTAAATCATTGTCTTTTTTACTAATATTACTTTCGTATGGTTTATGTATTTCATTATATTTGCTTGTTATTCTTTGTATAATATTATCTACTTCTTGCTTACTCAAACCTAATTGTATTAAATAATCACGACTATTAACTAATATTGCTAATTTACTATATATATTGCCATTTTCTATTGCTCTATTAGTATCCCATTCGTCTGGTTTATATTCATAGTTTGTTAGTAATGTATCTAAATTTTTAATAATATCTGAAATATAATTATTTAAATATTGTGTTACATATTGATTAAGACGATTACATAAAGTATTTAATTCCTCTTGAGTCATATTTGAATTATTAACACCGACTCCCCAAATAGCATCATGTCTTCTTTCGTTACCGTTTTCAAATGTTATATTTCCGCCTCTATCCATCTCATAATTATCAATACCAATTAATGATAAATCTAAACCATATCTATATTTTCCATTACTATCACCTATGTCCAATAAATATCCTTTTCTACTAGAAAAAGCTTCTATTAGTTGAGGATTAACTTGTAATGCATTTCTCTTTTTTAAAAAGTCTAGGATTACAACAATAGGATATTCTTGTGTAGCTTCTTGTTTTAATATTAAATCGACAGTATCAACAGGTAAATACTTATTCTTAATTTCAAGGGGTTGGTCTTGTAGGTTATATCTAAATGGTCTTCTAGCACTAACGCTTGACACAATATGACTATAATACTCATTTAATTGTTCCATGCTAAGTAATGATAAATCATATACTTCTTCATCATTGTCATAAACCTTTTCTAAAATAGTTATCTCAAAATCATCGGATACATCTACTTCCATGTATAATTGGTGTCCATGTCGAGTATAAAATTCAGGATCATGTCCAAATCTACCAAATCCACATTTTCCATTATTATTCTTTTTATCGTTATTATCCCATGTAATATCTACACCATATTTTTTTCCATCAATTTCAATAACATTAAATGCGTGAACATCCTTTTGATTTTGATAATAATTCTTTATACCAACTCTATCGAGCATTTCTTTATACACTTGAGCAAATCCAGCACAAACTAATTTTCCGTATAATACTCCATTTAAACTCCTTTCGGTTGTTCCTTGTGATTGAATTTTTTCATAATCTTCAGCATATTCCATATCTACAACTAAAGCATTATATAAAAACATAGCCTTTTCAAATTCATTCCAATCTGGATTAATCATTTGTTCATTATACTCAAAATATTTAATTATTTTTTCTAATCCACTTGGCGATAGAAAAGTTCTATCAATATATTTTTGTTCTTTATATTTTTCTTTCGCATCATAATCCAAGCCACCTTTAATACTAAAAACAACTCTATCTGATACTATCTTAGAAACTAATTCACTTGATAAACCAACAGTATTATCAAGTATTAAAGTAGTTCTATTCTTAAATGCATTTATTTTATTTATATCTTCTTCTGTTAGTATTCCAACAATTTTATACTTATTTTTATCAATCGATACAAACTCAGCCATCGATAATCACTACCTTTCTTATACAATTATATCATTATTTTTATCAATTTTATTAATTTAGTTTTAATTTTTTTCAAAATATGGTATTATTGTTATAGATATTAGTTGTATTAACAACTTTTCTTATAGGTAATAGGTTTCAAATTATCTTATCTATTGCTCCATAAAAAAATAACTTACGAACTAGAAACTGTTCGTAAGTTTTTTATTTCAGAAAAAATAAAATAATATTATTGTTTGATGCTTTAATCAAAGAAAAAAATAATTAAGACTAATGTGAAACCCGTTTGTATAATTTAATAAATGATAAAGCACAAATATTTTGACAACCTATTAACTTGAAAATGATAGAAGACCAAAATAATTTTGCAACATAATGTTGCAATTATTATTAATATTTTTCACTTTAATCTAATATAACTTTTTAAAGACAATGTAAATAATATATGATAAAATTATTATAGATTTATAAATTAATACTTATTTATAGGAAGTGATTTAAATGATTTTAGCTATCAAAAGAGCTGTAATAGTAATTTTAGGAGTATTACTACAATTTGGTTTTGAAATTATAACCGTTTTATTATTTAGTGAATATATTGCTATAATTAACATTATATATCGTTTGATAAGTGTACTAATAGTGCTAGCAATAATTAAGTATAGTACTAGAATAAGTAATGATTTACCATGGATTATTTTAATTTTAATATTCCCTATTTTTGGTACTGTTTTATTAATAACCTTAGGTAGAAGTTACAGTAAAAATAAATTATTTAAAAATATTTTACAAAAAGAAAGTGAATATGAAAAATTTTATATTCAAGATGAAACTATAAAAAAAGAAATTGAAAGTAAGAATTTAGATGAATTAAAATATATTATGAATTATGCTAAATATCCTGTTAGCAAAAATAATGAAATAACTTATTATAAATGTGGCGAAGATTTTTTTCCGGAATTACTAGAACAATTAAAGAAGCTAAACCTAATTTTTTTAAAAGTATACTTCAAGCAATTTTAAGAATTATTGCCCCAATGTTTTAATATATTTCACTACCTAGATATACCGTGTGTTTCTTCTTGTTCATTTGTGATTTTTGGATTTAGAGATTGTTGTTCTTTCCTACTAGTAACATTCATATTCATAACAGTAATAATTGATTGAATTTCTTTAGCAATTGATTTATTGGGAAAATTAGCTATTATTTCTTGAATTAAATCTACATTTCCATTAAATATTTCATTTTTCAATATACTAGTTATTTCCTTGCTATATATATCAACAAGTTGAGGACAATTGTTTAAAAAAATAACAATTTTTCTCCCATATTGTTTAGCTATTAATTTATTATCGATTATATTAAATTTATACAAATATTCTTGTAAAGTTAAAATTGGATCACTAGCAATTATCAACCTAAAAATTTCTTCAATATGTTCTTCTGCTCTTTTAGGATTAGACCATTGTTCATAATTTGTTGTAGAGGTTTTTCTATCAACTGTTTGTCCCTTATATTTTTCAATTAGTTGTTTCTTTTCTTCTAGCAACTCTTGATAAGACTTTGGAGTTCCATCAGAATTATATATCAAACTCAAAATGGAATTATTAAAGACTTTTTTGCCTACAATAAATTTTTTAAATCTATAATCTTGTTCATAAACAATTGGTAGATTTTGTCTGTCATTAAATTCCTCTTGAGATAAATCTATACCATTAATCATTGCATAAATGTAATTAGTTTTTTCATTCATTTGTCTATAATCATGTTCCAATTTTCGTTTATCTATCAGCAAACCACATTCAGACAATGCAAATAAATTAGCATCATGTTCACAAATAAAGCAATTATGGTTTGCACTGTAAAGTTGAGTATCAGCTTGTGTTACTATTTCTTTTAAAAGAACAATTGCACTGGAATCAATTGATAATACGCTATTAATATCATTAAATATATTAGTGAAATCATCATATTGCATTTTGTGCCTAAACTCATGAAAAACAGTAAACATAATATACTCAAAATCTATTATTCCAATCACGTGTTTAGAAAGATTTATAGTATTTTTTAAAAAACAACTTACTGGGGCATCCGATTCCAACTGATAACTAAAATGCTTATCATATTTTTTAGCCATATAAACTATCAAGTATCTAGAAAAAAACTGATAGCACTCTCTCATTTGAGTTGTAAGTCCTTTTGATAAAGAACCACAATTATCATTATAGAATTTCCCTGCCTCAAATACATATTTCATATTTTCCTCTAAATATTTTAAATCACAACCACTATTAATAGTTGCATTTATCTCTTGCATTTTTAAAAATAATTCATTCCAACTCATATTTAACACCACCTAATTGAACTTTATATTTTGTATATTGAATAAATTATTATTTTCATCAAATTCAAGTTTAAATGTTTCACAATAATCAAAATAATTATGTAATAAAACCTCTCCATTATAACTATATTTCATCTTATCATCCTCAATAGTTATATCACACCATTTACTTAATAAATATGATATTGCTGTTCCATGACTAACAATGGCTATTCTTTTATTTTTATTTTCATGTAATACTTTCATAATAACAGAATACATTCTATCTCTAACTTCCTTTTGACTTTCTCCATTACCAATTTTATAATTTTCATCAAAAAACTGTTTTCTTTCAAAATCTTCTGGAAGTTCATCCCAAGAATCTATTCCAAATTTTCTTTCACCTAAATTACTTACAATATTTATTTCTAAATTGTTTTTCTCTGTCAAATATTTAGCGGTTTGTATTGATCTTACATAGCTAGATGAAAACAAAATATCAATGTTATCTAACTCCATATTATTGAGTTTATCTTGGGCGATTTGCTCTCCCTCTATTGAAAGTGATTGTTTTTCATTTTGTATTTGCAAATCATCATTATTAAATTCATTATTAACTTTTAATGGTTTTGAATGTCTTATTAAATAAATAGTAGTCATATAATCACATACCTTTCATCCATTATTATATCATGTATTTTATCAATTTTGGCAAATCACAATTAAAATATTTATTTTAGGTATTATTTCTTTAGTAATTAGTTATTTATCAATTTTTATTATTAGGAGTTTCAAATAACCTTGGTTATCGCACATAATAAAATAACCCGCACACTTTATAGTGAAGCAAGTTTTTAATATATTTCTGTATTATCTATAAGCAAATCTATTTTCTTATATTTCTTTAAAGCTTTAATCATATCATCTTTATTACTTATATCAGTACCTATTAAAATAGAATAAGAACTTTTAGGTACTACACAAATAGAATATTTATTTATAATTATATGTTCTATATAATCCCAATATAGTTTAGTAGATATTTTATTTTCATAAATATCTTCAATACCATCATCATCTATTTTAATATATACATTTTCATTAAAAGTTATTTTAGTATGTCTTTTTATAATTATTAATATTATTACTAAATAGAAGAAGATAATAAACAACATAAAGGATATTAATTCAAGTTCTGGAACAAACATTAATGCTATAGAACTTACAAAAAATAATATAGCTAAAAATACTAAATATTTAGTTGCAGATCTTGCTTTTTTGGTGGGACGTTTTCTAAAACTTCCACAATTAAGAGCAATATAATAAAATTCATCAAAAAATTTTTTATTTTCTTTTTCCCTACTTTTAATAATCATACATAACACATCCTTAATTACATTTTATCATAATTTTTACAATTATAAATAATAATTGTATTTATTTTTTGCTAAAAAAATGTTATGATTACAATAGAAAGGAGTATATAATGGAAGAAGAAATTAATGTTACAAATGAAGTAACAAACGAACAAAATAAGAAGGGAGGAAATAAAAAAAAGACTATAATTATTGTATGTATAATAGTATTATTAGTTATTATTGCAGCAGTTTGTATATACTTTTTCTTAATTAGAAAAAGTGATAATGAAGAAAATAATAACAATAATGAGGTTAATAACGAAACAGAAGTTATTAATGCTAATTCACCATATAAATTAACAAGTAATGGATTAGAGCCTTTTGATTTATACTTTATGCAATTAGAAAACAATGGTAAAAATAAAGTATATAGCCCTCTATCAATTAAATATGCCTTAGCTATGTTAAGTGAAGGAGCAAATGGGGCTACTAAAGAACAAATTGATAATATTATTGGAGAATATACTGCTAGAAAATATAATAATAGTGATAACATGTCATTTGCTAATGGCTTGTTTATTAAAAATACTTATCAAGATTCTATTAAAAGTTCTTACATAAACACTGTTGCTAGTAAATATAATGCTGATGTAATAATTGATTCATTTAGAAATGCCGATACATTAAATTCTTGGATTAGTGATAAAACATTTAATTTAATTACTAATATAACTGACGATATTTCTTATTTAGATTTTATATTAGTAAATGCCCTAGCTATTGATATGGAATGGATTAATAAAATCCAAAGCGAACATGAACTTTATTCGGTTGAATTTCCTCATGAAAAAGCTAATAACGAAAACTATGACTACATGTACAGTTTCTATCTATATGGATTAAATATAACTGATTATAATCCCCTTGAATTTGAAGGTGTTGATTATGAAGCAAAATCAGTAGAAATTGGAGCAGTTGCTAATAATGTTGACATTATAAATGCTTTGGGAGAGGATTCCATTAGACAAACTGTAAGAGAAGCCTTTGAACAATACCAAGAAGAAAATCCAGGCACAGTAAAAGATAGATACGGCAGAGAAATATCAGACTTTGATTCTTGGTTTGATAACTATTATATTAAAGAACTAGGAAGCAATTATGGTCATATTAGTTCTTCAACTGATTTTCTATTCTATGTTGATGAAAACACTAAGCTATTTGCCAAAGATTTAAAAGAATATAATGGAACTACACTACAATATGTAGGAATAATGCCAACAAATACCAGTTTAGATAATTTTATTGAAGGTATGAATGCTAATGATATTAATACATTAATTAATAATTTAAAACCTATTGAACTTGATAGTTTTAAAGAAGGATACATTACAGAACTAACTGGTTACATTCCAATGTTTAAAATGGATTATGAACTTGATTTAATAAGTGATTTACAAAAATTAGGTAT
Source organism: uncultured Bacilli bacterium (assembly GCA_944332705.1). GTDB lineage: Bacteria > Bacillota_I > Bacilli_A > RF39 > UBA660 > Onthocola_B. The sequence goes on along the minus strand of CALVKM010000001.1, from coordinate 31,662 downwards.
TACAAGCGTATTTGAAGAATCTGCTGATTTATCTAATATTACAAATGATAATGCTTATATCACTGATGCAAAACATAGTGCTAACATTGAATTTTCTAATGATGGCATAAAAGCTGCAGCTGCTACAATAGTTGGTGGGGCTGGAGATGCTACTGGTCCATTCTTTGACTATTACTTTGAAGTTCCTATAAAAACTATCGATTTAACATTTGATAGGCCATTTATATATTTAATCAGAGATAAAGAAACTGGTGAAGTTTGGTTTGCAGGATGCGTTTATGAACCGGTTGATATAAGTGAATATGAAGCAGAATTAGAAGAATACATGAACGATTATTTTAATAATTAATTATTAAAATTAGTTGTAATTTATTTTGAAATTTGGTATATTATATATGTAAGTGTTACCTGTATTGGGTAACGCCTAAAATGGGTTAGACGCCACTTTCTAGTGGCGTCTTTTTTATTAATACTAAATTTTATTTTAATATTAATAATTATCATGATATAGGATTTTAATATTCTAATCATAAACTGCCTCCTCAACCTTGGACCCCTCTTAAGAATCATATCCATGACCCCCTGGAGTCTTTAGCTAAAAAGACCGTCGGCGCTGCACCAATACAGGTAACGGTTATCTATTATAATGATTATTTTTTTATTTGCAAGCGATTCGACATAGTTCAACAAAAGTTTCCAAAATTCGACATATTACTATATAAAAAATTTACAAGTTTTGCTTGTAAATTCTTAATACTTATTACTATTATCTATTAATAATTCTTCTTTTTTATATTTCTTTAAGGCTGTTATTAATTCATCTTTTGAATTTATTTCTACAAATAAAGCAATACTTGCAAAATTTTTAGGAAGTATACTAATGGAATATTTATTAATAATTATATATTCTATAGCATCCCAATAAAGTTTATTAGACATTACTTTTTCAATTGTACATTCTATACCTTCCTCATCAATGGTCATTTTAGAATTACCATGTTTGAAATATTCTCTTAATTTATATTTAGCTTCAACTAATAAATAGATGTATAATAAACAAAATATAATAGTAATAATTGCTAAACCAGAAATAGATGGTACCAATAAAAGTAAAATAGTAAATATTAATAATATTATAATATAAAGTATAAATACTTTAATTAAAGAATGAACTTTAGTTTTAGGATTTTTTTTAAATATATAATAGTTGTTAGAAACATACATTATTTCTTCATAATATTTTTTATTGTTTGCTTCATTACTTATAAAAGTCATTTTTCTTTATCCTCACATGCCTCTAAATATTTTATAATGCCTAGAGCGGCATTTCTACCAGCTCTGGCTGCAAAAGCAACAGTACTTTTGGTGCCCGCAACATCTCCGCCGGAAAAAACTTGAGGATCTGATGTAGCCCCTAATTCATCTATTTTTATTTTACCATTTTCTAATTCTAATCCTATGAATTTAACAATATTATCAGGATTAGCTCCAATAGCCATAACTACATAATCGCACGGCTTTTCATAATTAGAGTCTTCAATATTTTTAACACTTATATTATCATTAACTTGTTCTAACTCTGTTTTAATAAGTTCAACACCCTCTACACTTTTATCTCCTTTAATAGCTATAATATTAGTTTGAAATAAAAACTTAACACCATCTTTTAAAGCACTATTTATTTCTTTTATTTCTGCTGGAGCATTTTCTTCTTTTTTGCGATATACTACATAAACATCTTTAGCTCCCATTCTTTTAATAGTTCTTGATATATCCATCGCCGAATTCCCACAGCCAGATATTATAACAGTTTTATCTTTATAATCCGGATGTCCGCCATATTCCAATAGTTCATTAGCGCCATATACACCTTCCAAGTCTTCTCCGGGTATTTGCATTTTTTTAGAAACATTAGCACCAATTGCTAGAAAAATCGCATCATACTTTGTTTTTAAATCATCTAAAGTAAAATCGTTACCTAAACTTTTATTTAAATTTACTTTTATACCTAAGTCAATTATTTGTTTAATATTGTTATGTAGTATTTCTCTATCCAAACGAAAATCAGGAATACCATGATAAAGTAGACCACCAAGATAATTGTGTTTTTCATAAATTGTTACATCATAACCGGCCTTTCTTAAAAAAGCAGCACAAGTAAGACCAGAAGGGCCTGAACCAATTATAGCAACTTTTTTATTTTTACTTATTTTGGGTAATTCTTGCCAATTATTCTTGATAGATAAATCACCAACAAAAGCTTCAAGATCTCCAATGGCAACACTTTCGCTTTTAAATTTTCGAACGCATTTACCTTGGCATTGTCTTTCATGAGGACAAATTCTCCCACAAATTGGAGCAAGCACTGTAGTATGAGATAATACCTCATAAGCTTCTTGATATTTTTCGTTTTTAATTAAATTAATAAACTCTGGAATATCATTATTTAAAGGACAACCAGTACTACAAGGTTTATTTACACAATTTAGGCAAAATTCGGCCTTTTTTATTATATCATTATTCACTTTCTTAACTCCTAGTTCATTATATTTTTCTCTTAATTTATTCTTAACATTTATGTTAGCAAATATGTAATCAATTGAATTGATATTACATTTTATTAAATCATCAATCGTTAAATTAGTTTCATTTAATATTTTAGTATATTCTTTATTTATATCAATATTTGATACCGTATCATTGTCGGTATTAATAGAAATATTTACTCCTAAATTATATAAATCTTCGATTGGATGATTATCTACTGCTTTTGTTTGATAATTACTAGTAACACATACCTCCAATAAGATTTTATCATCAATTATTTTTTGTAGTATTTCTTTATCATCAATAGCTTTAATACCATGACCTATTCTTAAAGTATTAGTACTTAATGCCGCAGTAATAGAATCACCACCAAGAGCTTCTCCAGCATGAATAGTATAAGGAATACCTAAACTGTGAGCATATTTAAATAAATCTACATAATCTTTGGTAGGGTACATTCCTTCTGCTCCAGCAAGATCTATACCTACAACACCTTTACCTAAATATTTTTTAGCAAGATTTATTACTAAAGTATTAAATTCTATTGCATCTCCCCGCATTAAAGAGAGGATAATTCCACCGATAATACCTGTTTCATTCATCGCTTTATGCATGCCATTGATAACAGAAATAACAACATCATCTAAATTTAAATAACCATTTATATGTTTCATCGGAGCCAGTCTAACTTCCGCATAGATAACATTTAATTTAGCAAGTTTTAAAAATAATTTATAGGTTGTTTTCTCTAATCTATTACAAGTTTGAAGTAACTTACATGGCAAATCAAATTTAGTTAAGTATTCATTTAAATCATGACAATTATCATCTACTTGTAATTCATTAATTATTTCGTTCTTGCTAAACCTAAGTCCATCTTCTTTAGCCCAATCATAGGCATCATCTATATCTATTGAGCCATCTAAATGTAAATGTAAGACTATTTTTGGAATATCTGCTACTTTCACACTATCACCCTAAATTTTAAAATATTCTTCTATTGTTATCCAATCTCCATTATTATATAATTTTTTAGCTAAATACTCACCAACATAACGATAATGCCAAGGCTCATATTTATATCCTGTTATCTTGCTTTTACCTTCAGGATATCTTAAAATAAAACCGTATTTATAAGCATTATTATCAAGCCACCTGGCTTCTTTAGTATCTATAAATGAATCATCATCTTTATTTATATCTATCGCCAAACCAGATTGGTGTTCAGAATGTCCCGGTCTAGCAGAGTAAGTTTCAACACTCTTTTTACTATCAATTTTTAAATAACCTTCATATACCTCTTTTTGGCGTTCATATGATCTAAAACCACTTATTATTTTAAGAGAAATATTATCTTTTAAAGCAGCATTTTGCATATTAAAAAAAGCTATTTTTAATTCTTTAGTTAAACCATTACCATAATTTTTTGGTAAAGAATATTTTTTGTTGACAATTAAATAGCCATCAATAAAAGTTACACCATTAATTATTTCTTTATTAAATTCTTTCATATTAAAATATATGTTATTCAACTACTAAAACATCGTAATTAAAGGTTAATTCTTCTCCAAAATAATCTTCAAAAGTAACGCTAACTGTTTTTACCCCAGGAGTAGTTGTATCAATTAAATTTTTATCAGAAATTATTTCTCCATTACTAAAAGTTTTAATATAATCTAAATTACATCTTTTAGCATTTAAACTAATTTCAATATCATTTTCTATTACTACATCGAATTTTTTAAGACGAATAAATAATAAAAAGTCTATTGTTAGAGCCACAACTAAAACACCTATAAGTAACCATAATGTTTTTTTCATTTGAACACCACCTTATACTATAAATATGATATCACATTTTTAAAAAAAATAAAATAAAAAAGGAAGAATTAATCATCTTCCTTAAAAGTGTGAGTTTTGAGTTTATATGTTAATTGTGTATAGTTTGTAATATAATATTACATATTTTTTCTTTAACTTATTCGCATTCCTCCTTTATTACATTTTAATCATACTAAAGATTTATGAAGTTTTTGTGTTGGAAGTATGAAATAATTATAATTTAATCTTAAAGTAGAAAGTTGAACCTTTTTTTAACACTGATTTGACACCATATTCATAATTGTGTAATTCAAGTATTTGTTTTACTATAGAAAGGCCTAGACCAGTTGACACAACATTTCTTTGATGTTTCTTATCATTTTTATAATATTTATCCCAAATATAAGGTATTTCTTCTGGTTTTATACCTTTACCTGTATCTATTATTTCTACTAAGTAATACTTTTTATGTTTAGTTACTCTAATTGTAACAGTTTTATCATCACCAGTATAATTAATAGCATTATTAACTAAATTATATATTACTTGATTAAGCTTCTTTTTGTCGGCTTTAATCCATATTTCATCTGGCATTTCAACATTAATAGTATATTTTTCAGTTTCTTTAATAATTTGATATCTTTTGACAATAGATTTTATTTCTTCTGCTAAATTAAATTTTTCTAATTTTAAAGTATCGGCATTAGATTGCATTTTAGATAAATCTAGAATATCATTAACTAACACTGTAAGTCTGTCTGTTTCATCAACTATAATACCTAAATGTTCATTCATTTTATCATGATCTTTATAAGAAATATCTCTAATCATTTCGGCATAGGCTTTAATCATTGTTAAAGGTGTTTTTAAGTCATGTGATACATTAGCCATTAAATCACGCCGCAATTCATCAGTCTTAGCCATCTCTTTTTGGGCTTGTGATAAAGTTTCTGCTAGTTCATCTATTTCTTTAATACCAGATTCCTTAAATTCCACTTTTGAGTCGCCATTACCTAGTTTTTTAGCTTTTTTGGTTATTTCTGTTATAGGATCTGTTAATTTAGTTGATAAGAAAATAGATATTATGACTGCAATGAATATACCTAAGAAACATACATACATTAATTGTTGTTTAATAATTAAGGTAACTTCAGTTATATCTTCTAGGTTAGAATAGATAAATGTATAGTTACTATTATTTTTTAAACCATATAAAAGGGCTGCAACATGTCTATCATCATTAACAAATTGATAAGCCTTAAAGGTTTCATCACTGTTAACAAAATTAAGCATTATTTCTTGAACTTTAGTATTTTCATTCTTTAAGGCACAGCCTTCCATATTTAAATTATATCCTGTAAAATTACCAAAATCATCAGTTACTACAATACATACTTCGTTTTGATAAGAAATATCTTGAAGCATACTATCAAGGCTGTTTGTATCAGCATTTTGAATTGATGAAACAATACTATCCATATTAGATATTTGTTCTCTTTCATAATAAAAATCAAATATCCAAGCTTGGCATATCCATAAAAGTAAAATAATTACAATATTAAAAACAAGCAAATAAATTAAGGTCTTTGCTTGAATACTAGTTTTTCTTTTCGTCTTCATACTCAAACTTATATCCTACTGCTCTTACGGTAACTATCATATTTTTATATTTGCCTAAGTGTTTTCTTAAAGTTTTAACATGGGTATCTATTGTACGATCATCACCATAAAAATCATAACCCCAGATATTACTTAGTAAATTTTCTCTTGATAAAGCAATGTTTTTATTGTCAATAAAATATTTTAATAAATCATATTCTTTTGGTGTTAAATATATCTTTTTGCCATCGATATACACATCATGAGCGACATTATCAAGTTTTATTCCTTTAATTTCATAAACATCTTCTTTATTATCTTTTCTCTTAGTTACAGCTTTAATTCTCGCCACTAATTCTTTAGGACTAAAAGGCTTTGTTACATAATCATCAATACCTAAATCAAAACCAATAAGCTTATCATATTCTTCTCCTCTAGCAGATAACATAATAAATGGAATATCTTTAATTTTTTTAATTTCTCTACATGCCGTATAACCATCCATTTTAGGCATCATAATATCCATGATAATTATATCAAAATTATCATGTTTAACTTTTTCAATAGCATCTTCTCCATTTTCGGCTTCAACTACATTCATTTTTTCGAGTAATAAATACTCTTTTATAACATCTCTAATTAATTTTTCATCATCGACAACCAAAACATTCATAACATCACCAACAATATTATATATATTAATTGTGAAAAAAGCATGAAATTTATCTCATTCGTGCTTTTTCTTCTACATAATACGGAATTTCTGTAACACTTTCTTCTTGTTTTTCAGTTCTACTTATAACTTTAATATTATCTTTTTCCATAATAAATCTATCAATTGAGTATAAATCTCTTTGTTTATAACCTGGTTTATATTCCCTAGTTATTTCAGAACAAATATTTATTTCATCATCATAAACATTAATTTCTGAATCAAAAGATTTATTTAATTCTTTATTTGTTTCAGGATCTAGTTCATATACTAACCCATTGGCATTTACCGAATATTCATTAAGTCTTGTTAAATACATTCTTATAATAGTTCCATTTCTAAGAGGTTTAACATTACTCATTAAATATCTAAATATTCTTGCTTCCTCCAATGATATTCCCTCATATGGGAAATTTTGTTCTTCTTCTAAAATGTCTGCAATCATATATAAATTTAATCACCTAGCTAATATTATAGCATATTTTTAGAAAATATCAATCAATAACAATAATTATTTGTGTTTTATGGTTTTTTTATATGAATAATACATATAATATAATATATAAAGTATAAAATTCCTTGACATTTTATATAAAAAATGATATTCTATATTAAGAAAAGAGGTGATGAACATGGAAAATTTAACAACAGCAATAAGTGTTCAAATTGACAGTCAAGATAAAGAAATAGCTACAGGTATTTTAAAAAGCTTGGGATTAAATATGAGTACATATGTAAATATGGCTATCAAGCAACTAATCAACAAAAATGGGGTTCCGTTTGAAGTAATAAATCCTAAACCCAAAAAAGAGTTGTTAGACGCTTTGAATGAAGCATCATATATTATACAAGAGTTAAAAAATGGTAAAAGAAAAGGTTATACCAATATGGATGATCTTATAAGTTCTTTAAACGACGAGGATTAAAATGAAATATACTATAGACTATACCACCAACTTCAAAAAACAATATAAGAAAATGAAAAAACAAGGAAAAGATTTAAATGTCTTACATGAAGTTGTTGAAAAATTAGCTAAAGGTGAAGAACTAGAAACAAAATATAAAAATCACAAATTGATAAATGATAAGTATTTTAAAAATTGTAGCGAATGTCACATTGCTCCAGATTGGTTATTAATATACCAGATTTTAGATAACGATTTAATTCTATTGATTTTTGCAACTGGTAGTCACAGTGATTTATTTTAGAATTTAATAAAACTCCGTAATGGAGTTTTATTCTTCTTCTAACTTAGCAACAATCTTTTTTAATGCACTTGCTGTTGCTTCTTTTAATTCAGCAGTAGTTTTTTCTAAAACTGGAGTTCCTTTAGCAACTGCTAGTTTATATAAATCTTCTGCTTTCTTTTGAATTTTTTTAGCTTTTTGTTTAGCTATTTTTAAAACTTTTTCCTTATCTAGGTCTTTTAATTCTTGTTGAATTTCATCAACTTTGTTTAAAATCATTTCTTTAACATCTTCTGCTTTTAATTCTTTAGCTTGAGCAACTATTTCATCTAATTTTTTCTTAATATCTGCTCTTGTTTCTTTACCAGACTTTGGAGCAAATAGAATGCCTAGGGAAGCCCCAACTGCTGCTCCTGCTAAAAATTTACCAATACCACTATTCTTCTTCATAATCATCCTTCTTTCTTTTTTTATTTTTATTTCTAAATAACAACTTACTAAATACACTACCTGCTACTTCTACTAATCTATCAGTAAAAGCTGCAATTTTGTCAGTTGTAAAATCAATTAAATTAAATACTGAATTTAAAGATTCTACTTTTTCATTGACATTATCAACTACTTTTTCTACCTTATTCATAGTTATTATAGTCTTAATTCCTAAAATTATGCCAACTATAAGCAAAATTATTAGTAAAATGTAAATAACTAAAGGTAAAAAAGCTAGCCAAAATTCCACTAGTAATCACCATCCTCTCTGTTATCGTACATTGAATCGATTAGTTCAAATAAATCATTTTCAAGTGTATCGTCATCTTCGTCATCTATTCTTTCTTCTTGAACACTTTTATTTTCTGGTATTATTTCTTCTAAATCTTCATCTATTTTTTCATAATCATCTAATTCATCAGAAACATTTCTACTAGTAGTATTTTTCTTTTTATCGTTTTTATCCACATTAATTTCTACATCAGCTGTATCTTCTAGTAATTCATCAATAGTTTTTACTTTTTGTTTCTTTTCTTCAGCATTTTCTTTTAATTTAACTGTAACTGTTTCTTCATAGAAAGTTTCTTTTGGTTCTTCTTCTAACGCTTCAATATCTCCGAAAGCTTTTTTTCTCACACTATTAAAATCTAAGTTATTATTTCTATTTTCTTCAGTTACATCTTTAATATCTTCAACTTTATAATCTTCATTTAATATACCATAAACTGGAGAGATAATTGGTGAAGGTTTAAATTTTTTCTTTTCAACTACTTCTCTTGTTTCAGTTCTTTCATATCTGCCAAAATCATATTTCTTTTCAATTTTTTTCTTTTTTTCATATTCTAAAACATTAGTTGTTGGCTTTTTTTGTTGACGATTCATTGTACTAGAGAATTCTTCTTCATCAAAATCCGGAAATGGGAAAGTATTTTCAGATTTAAATAAATCCCTATCACTTAAATCATTATAATTAGTTTCTCTGGTAACCTTAGGTGGTTCATATGCGGGTTCTCTATATTGTTGTTGTTCGCGGATTTGTGGTTCACGAACTGGTTCAGGACGCACTTCAGGTCTTCTTTGAGGTTCTATTTTTTCCGCAATTGGCCTTTTAACTTCAGGTTTTACTTCCTTCTTTTCATTATTTACTTTAACAGTTTCTGTTTCTTCTACTTCTTCGTCCTCAAATAATATATCTTTAATTTTATTAAATAATCCCATATTATTCACCTTCCTAATTTAAATAATCAGTATCTGGCACTACTTCTTGAGCAGGCTTATAATCATCTGGATCTACTAAGACTGATTCATTATTTTCTCCACCAGTGTTGAATATATCCATTTCTTCTTCAGCAAAGTTCAAAACATTGTCTTCTAACAAATTAGCAATTATACTATCATTATACTCAATGCTTCGAAGTATGCTTATAGCAGATATCATGCTTAATTTAATATCTTTTTTATCTACTATCACTTCTATTTTAGCATAATTATACATAATTTCAACTAAATATTTGTCATTTTCTCGTAAATTTACTTCAATATACCCAAATTTGTCACCATTTGTAATGCTTGCTGAAAATTCACTAGCATTATTTTTTTCATATTCATACTTAACTTTATTTATATAACTTACGGCATCAACATATAAATAATAATTGTATCTACCATCATCAAGTACTTCATTAAAAAGGGTACTATCTTGCACTTGCATTCCTCTAGGTAAATAATATTTATATCCGGTCCTAAATTCATTTACTCTAGGACTTTCAATACCAAAATTTCCCGCAATTTGTTCATAACTTAAATCTTTTATATTTGTACAACCTGTAAGAGCTAATAACAATCCAATAATTATAATTATTTTTTTCATATATTTTCTTTCCTCATATACATAATTATATCAAAAAAAATGCTACTAATAAAGTAGCAAAGTTTAATTTATGCGTATAGGGTCAGATTGAGTTCCGGAGCCAGAAACATATTGGGTTGATGAGGTTAAGTAGAAGACAGGGCGCACCGCGCTGCTGCCGTAGTTCACAGTATAGCCGTTGACAAGACCGGAGTAGTACACATAGAACGCATAGTGCGAATCGTCCGATATGCGGGAAATAGTCCATTCAGTAACACCAAGGCACATCCAATTGTTACTAGCAGCTGCTCTATAATCATAGTTTGATCCAGCTGCACTGCCACATCACACCTTACCTTATAAATTTATTATAGCACAATGAATCACATTTTTGTATCACAAATTTGCGCTCTTTATATGTCACACATATTTTAGATATAATTTAATAGAAATGAGGCTGTGTTATGAATGTTTTTAAAATAAATAATGATGAAAAAGAGTATTCTGTAACTAGGACTTTAAGAATCAAAGAAGAACTATTAAATAGATTAGAAGAAATAGCATATAAACATGATATATCTACTAATAAATTGATAATTAAGTGTATTGAATATGCATTAGATAATATGGAAGAAGATAAAGATGATAAAGAAAATAGTAATTGAATTACTATTTAATAGGAAAATCCTCCCAAGGATTTTTTCTTTTTAATCTCTTTATAGCTTCATCTATAGTTATATCATCAGGTTTAACTTTATCAAGTTCACTCCATTTAATAGGCATTGATACTCTAGGCTTATTTTTTAATCTTAATGAATATGGGGCAACACTAGTAGCACCTTTAATGTTACGCTGCCAATCAATAAATATTTTACCTTTTCTACTACTTTTTTTAATATTACTTGTATATTTTTCTGGCCATTTTACACTCATTAATTCAGCAATATTTTTGGTAATCTTTCTTGCCTCTTTCCAGGTTATTCCTTTAATTGGTACAACTATGTGATATCCTTTACCACCACTAGTTTTAAGATAAGACTTTAAATTATAGCTATCTAATATTTTTTTTAAATCTTTTACTCCTTCCCTTACTTTTTTGATAGATAAGTGTTCATCGGGATCTAAATCAAAAACTAATATATCCGGATGATTTATTTCATTTACTTTACTACCCCAAATATGGAATTCATAACTATTCATTTTGACTTCAGATAACACCCCAAGTTCATCTTTAATATAATAATATTTTTCATTATTTATTTTTTTACAACCTAAATAGCCATCTATATTTTCCATATGTTTTTTATAAAATATATCTTCTGTTATACCATTTGGGCATCTAACAGTACTAATTAATCTATCTTTAATTAATGGTAACATTCTACATAATACTAATTTATAATAATTGAAGATTTCTTCTTTAGTAATTTTAGGATTATTAAATATTATCTTTTTTGGATTAGTAAGAGTTATATTGGTTGATATATCAGCAATTTCTTTCATTGTTCTACCTGTTTTAATACTAGTATTAAATTTATTAATATTATCATAAAGATGATATTCATCTTTGTCTTTAATAATTAACCAATTATCATCATTCATTTTAACTAAAGTCCATAAACCTTTGATTCTTTTCCCCATAACTTTAAATTTAATTAAGCCATTCTTTAAATCAACTTTACTTAGTGGCTTCCAATAACCATAATCCCAAAGCATTACTGTTCCACCACCATATTCACCCTTAGGTATTATACCTTCAAAATCTTTATAGCTTAATGGATGGTCCTCAACTTTTACTGCGAGTCTTTTATCTTGAGGATTATAAGATAATCCTTTAGGTACCGCAAAACTAAGGAGAACTCCATTCCATTCTAATCTTAAATCATAATGATCTTTTCTAGCTATATGATGTTGAATACAAAATATTAACCTTTTATGCTTTTTAGATACTTTACCAATAGGTTCTTTTGTTTTATTAAAATTTCTTTTTTTATTATAATCTTTTAACATAATTATCACTATTATTATTGTAAATAAAAATAATGAACTTTATACATTTAACAATACTGATTGGTACTCCTCTTATTATCTTTTAATTGGAATATTATATAATAAGATAATTATTTTCCTATAGGACAATTGTAGGTACAAAGAATATAAATGTTCATATATTATTTTAGAAGGAGGAATATTTTTGAAAAAGAAAATAATTATTAGTATAATTGGTATAATTATAATTGGAATTATAATTACTCTATTGATAGTATTTAATAAAAAGGACAAAAATAATTTAGTCCATATCAAGCTAGCAGAGGTTACTCACAGTTCATTTTATACCCCTCTTTATGTAGCCGTTGAAAAAGGATATTTTGAAGAAGTTGGGTTGGATGTTGAGTTAATACTTACACCAGGAGCGGATAAAGTAAGTGCTGCTGTTTTATCTGGTGATGTAGAAATTGGCTTTGCAGGTGCTGAATCTGCAATATATGTTTATGAACAAGAAGAAGCTGATTACTTACAGATTTTTGCTGGTCTTACCAAAAGAGATGGTCAATTTATTGTCGCAAGAGACAATTATGAAGTTTTTTCTTTGGAAGACTTGTACGATAAAGAAATTTTAGTAGGAAGATCTACGGGAATGCCTGCTTTAAATTTCTTAAATGGCCTAAAAAATATGGGTATTGATATTGATAAAATAAATATTAATTATTCTGTTGAATTTGCGGCATTATCTGGTTCATTTATCGGAGGCACTGGAGATTTTGTTAATCTATTTGAACCAAATGCTACAGCCCTAGAAAAAGAAGGCTATGGTAAGGTTGTTGCAAGTGTTGGAAAGATGTCTGGTGAAGTCCCATATACGGCCTTCTATGCACGTAAAAGCTATATCGAAGAAAATAGTGATGTAATTGATGCATTTACAAAAGCTATAGCTAAAGGTATAACTTATACAATGAATAATGATGCCGGGGATGTCGCTAAAGATATAATTAATCAATTTCCTGATACAAGTATAGAAGATTTAACACAAATGATTGAAAGGTATAAAGAATATGATTGTTGGCTAGAAAGCCCATTTGTTAGTGAAGAAATATTTACTAATTTAGAAGATTTCTTAATTGATTTTGAGCTTTTAAATGACTATGTTCCATATAGTGACTTAGTTAACAATTTCTATAATGAATAAATTATTAGAAATTAAAAATTTAAGTAAAAATTACAATACTAAAATGGGAGAAGTTAAAGCTATTGATAATATAAGCTTTAATGTTTATGATAAAGAATTTTTATGTATTATTGGCTCTAGCGGTTGTGGTAAATCGACTTTACTTAATATTTTAGCTAATCTAGATTATTTATCAGATGGCGAAATTATTAAAAATAATGATTTAAAAATTGGTTATATGTTACAAGAAGATTGCTTACTTCCTTGGTTAAATATATTAGATAATGCAACACTTGGACTTGATATTATGCATATAAAAACGGAAGAAAATGTTAATTATGTAAAAAATTTATTAGAAAAATATGGTTTAGGTGATTTTTTAGAAAAATATCCTAACCAATTATCCGGAGGAATGCGTCAGAGAGTTGCGTTAATTAGAACACTAGCCACTAAACCAGATATCTTACTTTTAGATGAACCATTTTCAGCCCTCGATTATATGTCAAGACTTATGGTTAGTGAAGATGTATCAAAGATTATTAAAAATGAGAAAAAAACAGTTGTTATGATTACGCATGATATTGCTGAAGCTTTAAGTTTAGCAGATAGAATTATAGTTTTATCTAAAAGACCAGCAGTTATCAAAAAAATATACAACATAGATATTGAAGGAAGTACTCCAATGGAAAGAAGAAAATCATCAAAATTTGCACCATACTATGATTTACTTTGGAAGGAATTAGATAAAAATGTCTAGTGAACAAAGAAAATATTTAAAGAAATTAAGATTAAGGAAATATCTAGTAATCTTCTGCCAGATATTGATTGTTATTGCTTTTTTTGGAATTTGGGAATATTTAGCTAATAAAAATATAATAAATACATTTGTCTTTTCAAAGCCTAGTAAAATACTAGAAACTATTATTGGATTAATAGAAGCTAATAACTTATTTAATCATATATTTACTACATTAAAAGAAGTATTAATAGCATTTTCTCTAGGTATTATACTAGGATTTATAATAGCTATAATTCTTTATGAATTTCCAATACTAGCAGATATAATTGATCCATTCTTAACTATGATTAATTCACTTCCTAAAGTTGCTTTAGGACCATTAATTATCATTATTGCTGGAGCCAATACTAAAAGTGTTATTGTCATGGCTTTACTTATTAATTTAATCGTTAGTATAATTACTATATATAATGGATTTTTAAACATTGATGAGAAAAAAATCAAAATGATTAAATCTTTTGGAGCCAACAAATTACAAATATTAACTAAACTTGTAATACCTAGTTCATATAAAACTATTATTTCAAGCCTTAAATTAAATATATCCATGAGCCTTATAGGTGTAATTATGGGTGAATTTCTAGTAAGCAAAGAAGGTTTAGGTTATTTAATAATCTATGGTACCCAAGTATTTAATTTAAGTTTAGTTATGGCAGGTATTTTAATATTAGTTATTATATCTTATATCCTTTATAAAATTATTACTTTTATTGAAGGTAAGTTAATTAAAAAATTCTAGATACCCTAGAATTTTTTAATTAATCAAATAGCCAAATAAGCCCCCGTAATTATGGCAAAAAATTCACTTATTTAATTATAATTACATGTATTATCAAATAAAATTGTGCTATAAAAATTTGTCTTGTTTTAAATAATTTAGTCAATATTTTTTGTCTCTAATAGTAACTCATCAAAATCAGAAATATATTTTTGATCTTGTACTACTCGATATTTCTTATATTCTTCTAATGCTAATTTATCAGCGATTTCTCTTTTTATTTTACCATTATCTTTTAAAATATTATATTCATTAAGATTTAAGAACATCTCTAATTTATCTTTCCATTCTTGCATAGAAATAATATGTCCAAGTTTAACTTGCCTTTCAGCAAAATCTAAATACATAGATACTAAATTATTTAATTCTTTTAACTCTTCCTCTGATAAGTAATTTTTAGCAATAGTTACATCTGTTTCTAGAATTTTACCATCAGGGGCATTTTTCCATGTTTTAAGTCCCATATAATCTTTTTTAGAATCGACTCTATTATATATTATTTCTGGAGCTGTCATTCCTGTAATAGCATAGTGCAACTTATTTTGAACATTTTTGTAAAATTCTTTAGTGATGTCACTATTTTTATCATAATCATAACTGCATTCTTTATAAATATCTGTAATTTTTTGATAAAATCTTCTTTCACTAGCTCTAATTTCTTTGATTTTAACTAATAATTCATCAAAATAATCTTTGCCAAATTTTGGACCATTTTTTAATAATTCGGTATTTAAAACATATCCTTTTTTAATATACTCTTTTAATGTATTAGTTGCCCATATTCTAAATGTAGTTGCTTCTTTTGAATTAACTCTATAGCCAACAGCGATGATTGCATCTAAACTATAGAAATTTGTGTTATATTTCTTACCATCAGAAGCAGTTATTCGAATTTTTCGAATAACTGAATTTTCTTTTAATTCATTAGAAGCAAAGATTTCTTTTAAATGATAATTAATAGTATTTACTTTTACATTAAATAACTCAGCCATAGTTTTTTGAGTAAGCCAAAAATCTTCATTCTCATATAAAACTTCTATTTGAACATTATGATTTTCGCTTTGATATAAAATCAAATCTTTTAGTTGATTAATTTTCATTGTTCATTCCCCCTTAAATTGTTAAAATTTATAAGTTCTATTGATATTATAACATTTTTTAAATTTCTTTCCTATGGAAAATAATTAATTTCTAAAATTATTTTAAAATAATTTAGAATTTATATTTGCTCAATATATCTAGGATGGCGGTGCAATTATGGGAGAATTCTTAGTAAGTAAAGAAGGATTAGGTTATTTAATAATCTATGGTACCCAAGTATTTAATTTAAGCTTAGTTATGGCAGGTATTTTAATATTAGTTATTATATCTTATATCCTTTATAAAATTATTACTTTTATTGAAGGTAAGTTAATTAAAAAATTCTAGATACCCTAGAATTTTTTAATTTTACTATGTTTTTAAGATTCATTTATTTATAAATATGGATGTCTTAACATATTACCTTTAGTTTTTTCTAAATAATTTATCTTTATTTTAATCTTTGATTTGATAAATTTACCATTTTCCAAATAATTAACAAAATTATTAGCAGTTATCTTTTCTTTTAATACAATACTCAATATATCACTATTGTTACTAACTTTTATTTTACCAACATAATATAATTTATTATTGTGAATTTCTCCGAGTAATAAACTATAACTCATCTTATTTTTAATAAACCCACCGATATAAAAATAATCTTGTTTAACATTTTTAAGTTTTATCCATTCTTTAGTTCTAGTATTAGGATAATATAAACTTGTTTTTTCTTTAGCAACTATTCCTTCTAAACCTAAATCCCGAACACTTCTAAATAAATTTTCACCATCAATAAAAACTTTAGATTTAACAAAGTATTCAGTATCCTTAAATTTATCTAATATCTTTTTTCTATCAATTAACTTTTTATTTAATAAGGATTTATTTAAATAAAGAATATCAAAGACAACAAAAGTAACAGGATTATTGATACTTTCAGAATTTATTTTACCTACATTTTTAATCCTTAACCTTTTTTGTAAACTAGAAAACGACGGTTTATTATTTTCTAAAAGAACTATTTCCCCATCAAAGATTGTATTTTTAGTAACTAAATCTTTAATACCAGATAACTCCGGAAAAAGATGAGTTACATCAATATTATTTCTAGTTTTAATTGTTATACCCTTGAGACTTGCATAAATAATAGCTCTAATGCCATCAAATTTAATTTCATAAAGATAGTCATCACTAAAATTAAAAGGAATTTCTGATAGTAGCATGGGATGAATATTTTTTTCTTTAAACATTTTTTAAACTCATTTCTAAAGCTTGCATTAAATCTTTAACATTACTATTTTTCTTATGTTTTGTTCCTTTAATTTTAACACCTTTTTGTTTTTTCTTGATGGCATCTTTGATATTTTCTTGATATTCATCAACAAATTTCTCTGGGTTAAATTTCATATTTAAAGAATCTATTAAAGTAAGAGCTAAATCAAGTTCTTTTTTTGAATATTTAGCATCACTTGTAACATCTGGTATATTTAACTCTTCAGCAAAATACAGTGTACTCATCAACATATTTCCATTTTTAATGCGTATTGCGACATAATAAAATTTGGTGGAAATTACAGTTTTGGCAATTGCGACCTTTTTACTTTTCTCTAAAGCATCTTTAAATAAACTAAAAGCCTTACTCTTTTTGGGAGTACTTAAAACATAAGTTCTTTCATAAAATATCGGATCTATCTCCGGAGTATTTACAAAACCTACAATTTCAATTGCTTCTTCATCAGTAACTCGCAAGTTTTTAAGTTCAGTGTTAGTCAAAGTAATATAAGTATCATCGTTTATTTTATAGCCTTTAATAATTTCATCTTGTCTTACTTCTTTTTTACAATGTGGACAAAATTTAACATATTTAATTCGAGATAGACATTTTTTATGTAATTGATTAAAAGATACATCATTATTTTGATAAATTGGATTCATACTTATGGGAATATTTACAAGCCCAAAAGAAATACTTGTTTTACGCATAAAACCACCATTAATATTATTTATTAATTTTAAAATAATATACCCTAGGCAAAACTAATATTATATGTTAGAATAGTTTTAGGTGATAAAGTGAAAATTGTTAAATTGTTAGGTATTTTAAGTGTAGCTTTAATGCTTACTGGCTGTGAAAATGATGAAGTCGATAGACTTGAAGATAGGATTGACAACCTAGAGGATAAGATTGATATTTTACTTGAACAAAACGGTGTTAATAGTGGAACAAATACTGGTACTAGTGGTAATACTGATACTGTAATTAATGATGGCGAAGGCGAAACTACTGTTGATACATCTTCAATTGAAGAAACTATCAGTGGTTATGAAAGTGATGCTGATGCTCTTGCAGAAAGTATTAGTAATTTAAGTACTCCTGCTAGTAGAAGTGAGGCTATTGATTTATATTGGGAATGGAAAGCCCAACTAGAAGAATTAGAAAATACTGTTGATAGATACGAAAATGAACTTGAAAAAATGTATCGTAACAATACCCTATCTTATAGTGACTTTAGGACTTTTGATAGAAGACTAGAAGATATCGACAATACCCTAGATAGAGCAGAAGATGACCTTGAATACATAACAAGATATGATGATTAAAATAGCGTAAAGCTATTTTTTTTGGAAAAATTAACAAACATTTATTCGTATTTTATGATATAATATTATTGGTGGTTATTTATGACATTGGAAGAAAAATTAAGAATACTAGCAGATAGTGCCAAATACGATGCATCTTGTTCATCTAGTGGTAGTACTAGAAAAAATACCGGAGGCATTGGCAATGCTGCCGTAAATGGGATATGTCACTCTTTTGCAAGCGACGGCAGATGTATATCTCTTTTAAAAATTCTTATGACTAATGCTTGTATTTATGACTGTAAATATTGTATCAATCGACGGAGTAATAATGTTCCAAGAGCTATATTTACTCCCGAAGAAGTATGTGAAATAACAATTAATTTTTATAAAAGAAATTATATTGAAGGTTTATTTTTATCTTCGGCGATAATTAAATCTCCAGATTATACTATGGAGCGATTAATTGAGACAATTTATTTACTTAGATATAAATACAAATTTAATGGTTATATTCATGCTAAAGCTATTCCAGGAGCAAGTCCATATCTAATTAAAAAATTAGGTAGTTTAGTTGATAGACTTAGTACAAATATTGAACTTCCTACAGATACTAGTCTAAAAATGTTAGCACCAGATAAAAAAACTAAAGATATAAATAATAGCATGATTACCATTAGAAATAATATTAGCAAAACTTTTGCTCCAGCTGGTAGTAGTACCCAAATGATTATTGGGGCAACAAAAGATAGTGATAAGGATATTTTAGAGAAAAGTGCTAATATGTATAAGTATTTTCATCTAAAAAGAGTCTTTTATTCGGCCTATATTCCGGTAAATCAAGACAAAATGCTTCCTAGTATTAGTATTCCACCATTAAAAAGGGAAAATCGTCTTTACCAAGCAGATTGGTTACTTAGGTTTTATAAATTTAGTGTTAATGAACTTTTCGATAATAATAACAATTTTAACTATTTAGTAGACCCTAAAACTGATTGGGCCTTAAGACATCTAGAGGAATTTCCTAAAGAAATAAACAAAGTATCATTTAATGAACTTATTAGAATACCAGGAATTGGTATTACATCTGCTAAAAAAATAGTAAGTGCCAGAAAAGTATTTAAAATCGAATTTAAAGATTTAAAAAATATGGGTGTTAGTCTAAAAAGAGCTAAATACTTTATAACTTGTAATAATAAATATTTTAATAATTTAAGCTACCTTAACAAAGAATTTATTACTATTAATTTAGTAAATGATGATATTAAAGAAAGGCAACTTAGTTTATTTGACTGATGAATTATATTATTTTATATGATGGTAGCTTTAATAATTTACTTATAACTATAAAATATTTATTTACAAATAATATTAAACCAATAAATATAATAAGGGAAGATAAGTTTAAAGGTTCTTTAACTGAATACCCTTTTAAACCAGAAATAAATGAATTTGATAAATTAAATATCCCTGATAAAGATATATTTAAAATTATTTATTATGTTTATTTGAGTAATAATAAAAACAAAGAATTAGTAATTTATTTCTTTTTACTTAATTATTATGTTTATAAAAGTGAATTACTTAAACATCGCAATTTAAAATGTGTAAATATGGCTTTAGCTATTTCTCATAAAGTATCTAGAGAAGCTCATTTACTTAAAGGTTTTACCAGATTTAGTTTAATTAATAATGAATATTTGTATGCGAAAATTAAACCCGACAATGATATTCTAGAGTTATTATCTGGGCATTTTGCTAAGAGACTTAAAAACGAATACTGGATAATTGAAGATGAAGGAAGAAAAATTGTAAGCATTTATAATAAAGATAAGTTTTATATATTAGATAGATGTGATATAAAATTAAATTTGGATAATACTGATAATGTTTGGGAAGATTTATGGATTGTATTCTTTAAAACAATTGGTATAAAATCAAGAGAAAATAAAAGATGTCAAATGTCTTTTATGCCGAAGAAATATTGGCAAAATATGATAGAAATGGAGAGTATTTATGAAGAGTGTAATTAAAGGTGCAGAATTATATAATTATTTAGAAGAAAGTGTAAAATTAATAAGTGATACTGTTAAAACTACTATAGGTCCTAGAGGAAGTAATGTAATTGTAAGTACTATGAATATGCCACCATTTATTACTAATGACGGGGTAACTATTGCTGATGCCATAGCATCAAGTGATGGAGTATCTAATACAATACTTACCCTCATCAAAGAAGCGGCCTTAAAAACTAACAATGATGTTGGAGATGGAACAACTACTACGATAGTTTTACTGGAAAGTATATTTTTAAATGGTCTAAAAGAAATTAAAAATGGCTATAATCCTCTAAAGCTAAAACAAGAAATAGATGAAAGTGTTAAACAAGTAATAAATCTACTTAATAAAGAAAGTATGATTGCAAGTGATAAAGATTTAATGAATCTAGCTAGTATTTCCGCTAATGATAAGAAAATAGGTAAATTAATAACAGAGTTTTATTTAAAACTAAAGAGATCTAAAAATATTAAAATTATGGAAAGCGATACTCAAATAGATTATACTGAAAAATCACTTGGATATTTTATTGATTCTACCATCGCATCACCCTACTTTTTAAAAAATAAAGATAGTATTACTTTTAATAATCCTAATCTTTTAATAATTGATAAAAGTGTTCATGATTTAGAAGAATTAGCAATTTATATAAATGATGCTATAAATAAAGATACTAACCTTATAATTATGGCCGATTCTTTTAGTGACCAAGTTATTAATGAAATACTCTCTATAAATGATAGTGATATACCAAAAATTGTTTTAATCAACAATTATGAAGCAGGCATAAATAAATTTGCCATAAATGATGACCTACAAGCTTTAATGGGGGTTAATAATAATTATGGAACATTAAAAAAAGTAATAGTGAATAAAAACAATATAACTTTTATTGGAAATAATTCTAATATCTTAAATAGAAAAATAAATGAGCTAAAAGAA
Source organism: uncultured Bacilli bacterium (assembly GCA_944332705.1). Taxonomy (GTDB): domain Bacteria; phylum Bacillota_I; class Bacilli_A; order RF39; family UBA660; genus Onthocola_B. Next base: position 10,051 of record CALVKM010000001.1, on the reverse strand, counting down.
GAAATAAAGAATGAAACTAAAGAATATGAACTAGATTTATTAAAAAATAGATTAAGCAAATTAGAAAATAATTATGGCATTATCTATGTCGGAGGAAATACAACATTAGAGCGAAGAGAACGAAAAATGCGCTTTGATGATGCCTTGAGTGCAATATACTCAGCAAGTGATGGTATCCTTATGGGTGGAGGTATTCCTTATTTAAAGATAAGTGATGAATTAAACATTACAACTAGTGCTGATAAAATAATAAAGAAAGCATTATCCTCTCCATTTAAACAAATACTTGAAAATAATGCTATTAATTATACTGAAATATATAAATATATTAAAGATAATAATTTTAATGTTGTTTATAATGTTAAAAACAATACTTTTGAAGAAAAAAATAACACTAGTGTTATTGATAGTAAAAAAGTTTTAGTTGAAGCATTAATTAATGCATCATCTATTGCTGGTATGTTACTTACAACAACCCATTTAATTATTAATGAAGAAAAAAAATTCACTAATTCTCTTAATGAATTTAGTGAACTTTAATCAGTATCAGATAAATCAACACCTTCAGAGACAAGCATATCCGCAAAAGTTGTTTTGAATCTTTCAATTTCTTTTTTCTTGGCATCTTCATAAATATTTTTAGCATTATAAATTGCTTTATAAAAATGTTTCATTGTAACTACGTGTTCATTATCATACAAAGCATAAGTAAAAGCATTAGCAACAATAGTTAAACAAATATCAGGGTATCTACTAGCAACTTCATAAACTCTTTTGTATTCATCAGTCATTTCCACAATAAAAGCCATAATTTTTTCAACAACAAATGGTTGATAATTAAGTTTAACTCCAATTTGTTTTTCTAGTTTTGGAATAGTTCCCATAAGAATTTTAACAACTGTTGGTTTGTCAGCTTCTAAAACATCAATTTTTTGAAATCTTCTCAAGAAAGCTCTATCTCTTAAAATATATTGTTCATATTCTTCTGTAGTTGTTGCCCCAATCATTTTGATTGTTCCTCTATCTAGACCCGCTTTTAACATATTAGCAAAATCTAGACCACCAGATTTATTAACTAAAAGATGTGTTTCATCAATAAAAATAATAGTATTTAATCTTTCACTTAATTCTCTAACTAATAAATCAATTCTATTTTCTATTTGACCTTCACTATTGGTTGAACCAATTAAACTAGTGATATTTACCTTAATTAAAGACCAACTCTTTAAGGCATCTGGTACATCATTTTTTTGAATGCGATAAGCAAGACCTTCAACTATAGCAGTTTTACCAATCCCAGGCTTACCAACAAGTAAAGCACTTTTTTCTGGTGTTAAAAGAGTTAAAATTACTTGTTTTATTTCTTCATCTCTGGCTATGGCTGGATCCGTAATATATTCTTTTTTTGTTAAATCTTCGCCATACCTTTCTAACATACTTATTTTTTCTTCATTCATAATTCTTCACTCCCATAATTTTCCATTACATATCTCACTAAATCAGTAGCACTATTTTTATTTATATATTTACTTTGATTTTGAATTATTTCATTTCTTAAATTAACATCTAATAGTAATCTTCCAACAGCATTAGCTAAATCACTAACATCATTAACTCGAAGGCTCATATTATTACTAGCAAAAAAACTAGCATTATAATCTTCTACCCCCGGTATTGGATTAATATGAATTAAAGGCTTATTCATAACTGCAACTTCCGTGGTTGTAAGACCTCCAGGTTTAGTTACTACTATTTTACTAGACTTTATATATTCATTCATATTATTAATAAATCCGCGAACAATTAAATTAGGATTATTAATAGTTTTTAAGTCTTCTTCTAACTTTTTGTTATTGCCGCAGACTACCACAAAATAAACATCAGGAATCTGCGAAAGCAAATTTAAAACTACACTTCTTAAATCACCAAAACCCATACTACCTGAGGCAATTAAAACAATATCTTTATCTTTTGGCAAATCTTCAGCAACATGTGCATTAATAAAAGTTGTAGCAACAGGTATACCAAATGGTAAAATCACATCTCCACGGATACCTTTTTTAACAAATTCTTCTCGCAATAAGACACTTGGAATTACAAAAGCATCAGGATTTGTTTCCTCCCAAAAAGGGATACAAGCATAATCAGTTGCAACATTAATAAAATGAATTGGTTCTTCTTTTTTTAATCTAGTTAAAGCAAGACATGGAAACAAATGTGTTCCCATAGCTAAAGTATAACCATTTTCTTTCAAAAATTTCTTTAACTTATCTTTAACTAAAACATTTAAGCCGTAAACCGGACTGGGAATATTTGTTTTACTATAAAGTTCTCCTAGTTTATAGACTCCCCCAAAGATACTTCCCTTACCCTTCGTAGAATCTAAATATATTTTTTCAGCCATACTAGATGCTTTTGGACCAATAAGTTCAAAATAATCCTTAACATCACATTCAATCCCATTTAAATTAAATTCTTCTTTAATATATTTTGCACAAGCATTATGTCCTCCGCCGGTGCTACAAGTAAACACAACTATTTTCATATCACTTACTCCAATTATTATTAAACATATTCTGCAAAAACTCTTTATTAAACGACTTATCTAATACTTCTTCAAACTTATTTGCGGGTGGTATGCCTTTACTTTCTTCTCTTGACCGATCTAAGGCAACATAAGTAAAAATCATATCACAAACAAGAAATACTATTAACACATAAGTCATTTTTTTTCCTATATTAAAGTCCATCTTTTTAATAAATCTTATAAATGTAGGTAATACTTTAACCCAAATTATTGCAAGAAATCCCCAGCATACAGAATAAAGGAGACTTACTCGGCCATTAAGATTCCAAAATTTTGCGGAATAATTCCAAGCCGAAAAACCTAGGACAAACTCCATACCTACACTCATAATATATTCAAGGATTGTTCCTCCAAGAAACCCTAGTATAAATAATTTCCACGCCTTATCTTTGGTTCTTTTATATAATAACAAAGTTAAAACTACAGCACCTAAACCATATGCCATATTAAATGGACCTATTGCCACTGCCGAATGATTTATCAAAACTCCTTTTTTTAAGAAAGTCCATAATCCTTCAATAAACCAGCCAGCAACAGAACCAAAGATAAAAATCCAAAATAAATTATAAATGTTCTTTACATCTTTTTCTAAATTTTTTTCCATACCAATCCCTAAACCTATATCCATTTTACCAAATTAAGCTAATAAAGTCCATAAAATGCAAAAAACTTCTTAAAACTAATTGACAATTACTTCAATTTTGCATATAATAATGGAGTAATGCCCAATTAGCTCAGTCGGTAGAGCGCACGGCTGTTAACCGTTAGGTCGTAGGTTCGAGTCCTACATTGGGCGCCATAAATAAAACCAAACAAGCTTTTAAGCTTGTTTTTTTATGAAAAAAAGAATCTATTTCTAGATTCTTAAACTTCTTGAACAACCGCAATAATCATAGGCTTACATTCAGTTTCTTGATATAAATAATTTCCTAATTTTTCTCTAATTTCAACTTTTATTTGATTAAAATCAACATATTTTGGAGTTATATTACTATTTATTATTTCTTCACAAATATGTTTTATTTCTTTAATCATATCTTGGGAATCTTTAACATAGATAAATCCTCTTGTGGTAACTTCTGGGCCAACAATTAATACTTTATCTCTTTTATCAATAGTAGCACTAATTAATACTATACCATTTTCGGATAACATTTCTCTATCTTTAATAACTAAATCTCCAACATCATCATTACTTGAGCCATCAATTAAAACATCATCAACTTTAACTCGTGCAAAATTATCAATTAACTTGCCATCTTCAAAAGTTACAACATCGCCATTTTGTTTAAGTAAAATATTGCTATCAGGTATTTTTAGGGTGCTCGCAATATCAGCATTATTGACCATATAGCGATATTCCCCTTTAACTGGCATATAAAATTTTGGATTAAGTAGTTTTATCATAATCATTAAATCTTCACGGGATGCATGATGTAAAATTTCTTTATCTTTAGATATTGTTTCAATATCACAACCAAACATTGCTAAATCATTTTGTAATCTAACTAATATTTTTTCCGTACTATCATATCTTGGTTCTGCAAAAACAATGGTATCAGTATTTTTTAAAGTTACATATTTATCATACCCATTTAAAATTTTACTAATATTAGCATATGGAGTTGTTTTATCATCCATGATAAGCAAAATAGCATTTTCATCATTAATATTAGATAAATCTCCTAGAATTTCAGAATTAAAATCTAAATATCCTTCTTTTTTACTAAAATTAACTACATTTTGTAATCTTTTACCCATAATAACTATTTTTCTATGACTATTAGAAGCTGCTTCAAAGATTTCGGCAATAGTATATAAATGATCAGGTAAAACCGAAAATAAAATTCTTTTATCATGATGATTAATAACATTACTATAAAAATCTACCAAACGATGATTCGGTGAAGTATGTCCATCTTTTTCCGCAAAAGAGGATTCAGATAATAAACATAAAACACCTTGTTTACCCACATAAGCAATTTTACCTAAATCCATATCATATGCTCCACTCATACTTGGATCAATAATAAAATCCCCAGTATAAACAATTGCTCCATCTTTGGTATTAATAACAAACATAACAGAATCCGGAGCACTATGGCTTACAGCAATTGGAAAAATTGAAACTTCCCCAAAAGAGATTTTTTTATGAGGTTTAATTAAAATAATATTATCACTATTCACACCGTCTTCTATAAGTTCAAATCTCGTATATTTTGTTGCATAAATTTTAAGTTCTGGTATATCTTGAACCAAATCTTTTACAGCTCCCATATTTTCTTTATGCCCATGAGTAACAAATAACCCTTTTATTCTCTTTCTATTTTTAACTAAATAACTAAAATCTGGAACTATATAATCAATTCCTAGTAAATTGCCACTAGCAAATTTAATACCAGCATCAAAAACAAATATATCGTTATCTACTTCTACAACATAAGAATTTTTACCACTTTCTGAAAGGCCTCCAAGCCCAAATATTTTTATCTTACTCAAATTATCACATCCATTTCTAAAAACATTACTAAATTCAATAAATAATTCGGCAATATAAGTTCTTTCAGTAACTAAATTATAGCAAATTATCTAATTATTTTCAAGGTTTTCTTCACTTATTAGTTCACTTATTCTAACAATATCTAAATCTTTATATAAAATACTATTAATAATTAATTGAATACTAGAAACATCCGTATTTTTACTAACATAATAAATATTACCACTAGCTATATTATTTTTAATACTAATTATTGAATTATTATTGATTATATTATCTGTTTGAACTAAATATTTATTATTTTCCTTACATATATCTAAATTATTGTCATTAACATAACAAATATTAGCATTATTTTGATATTTATTTATTAAAGTATCTAGATCTTTAAACTTATTTACTTCATTATTTAATTGTTCTAATTCTATAGATTTATCAAATGTATCCATATCCACTAAAACACTGGCATCTATATTGTTTTTAGTAAAATAATCAATTATATTTTTATCATATTCTAATATAAAAGAAACACTTTGTTTTTTACTATTACCTTGAGTAATTATTTTATCTTTATTATCACTTAAAGATACACTCGGGTAAATACAATCATATAGTAAATAACATTCATTAAAGGCATTTAATCCTTTCATATTAAAATAACTATCTTTTACATTTACTTCTTGCCCATTTAACCCGGGGATAATATAATCTCCATAAACTTCGGCATCAATACTTGCCACAGTATAATCTTCTTTGACATCATCAATTGTTTTATATAACTCATTATTTTCCAAAACCAAATTAGCTATTTTTTCTGTATAAAAAAAACTAAAGGCTACAATTGCAATAAGACCTATGTTTCTAAATGTTTTCAAATTACTTCACCCATTAAAAATATATGAGTAAAATATCCAAATATTAAAAAACTAATTGTATTTCTACAATTAGTCCTAGCCAATTCTTTTCTTAACTAAATCAGAACCTCTTTTAGGATCTTGAAATAATATTTCATAAACTAATTTATCTTTTCTTAGTTCATCGATAAACATTACTTCTTCCTTAGTCATAGTCCTGTATTCTGGCATTTCGTCATTTTCGACAACTTTAATTAAATTGTCAGTGCCTAATAAGAAATCAGAACTCACTCCTAAAATTTGCATAAATTCAATAATTGTTTCTAGCGTTGGATTTCTTGTTTCTTTTTCATAACAACAAATCGCAGATTTGCCTACACCAACTAAAGAACCTAATTCTTCTTGGGTTAGTCCTTTCTCTAATCTCGCATTTTTAAGTCTGTCACCTTTTAGCATAATTAATCACCTATGTCCTAAGTATACATAAGTAATCAGCATTAATGTAATTTTTCTACCTTTTGTAAACTTATTTTGCATTATCTACGGTATCTTTATTGCATTTTGCCAAAAAAGTAACTCTTTCAGCGATTACTTCGGTAATATATTTAATTTCTTTTTCTGGCGTTTCATAACTTCTTGTTTGCAAACGACCTTTAATGCCTAATACATCACCGGCTTGACAATATTCACTAGTATTTGCTGCTATACCATTCCACAATACACATCTAAAAAAATCTGCTTCATATTTGCCATCAGCATTTTTAAATGCTCTTTGAACTGCTAGAACAATCGTAGTGTACTTCTTGCCACTTTCAGATTCAATAACTGTTGGTTTATCAACAAGACGACCAACTAGAATAACCTGATTCATGCATCATCCCTCCCTTCCTAATCACTTTACCAAGAAAATACAATAAATGCAAATCACCAATTTTAAAAATTGAGGCCGTTTTTTACAAAAAAATGGCCAAAATTTAAAAAAATTTAGCAAAAATCGCCTAAATTTTAAAAATTAGTAAAATTTCAAAAAATTAACTATTGTATTTTAAGAAGATTTTTGCTAAACTATTAATAGAATACAAGGAGTGTTTTTGTATGGGAGAATTATTTAGTATAAGTAGTGAATTAACTAATAGATTGGAAAAATGCAAAGAAAAATATCCCAATTTAAGAGATTTTCAGTATGATTCTGATAGTGATATTTTAACTTTTAATGGTAATTCAATCAAAAATGCTGGGGATGGAATAAATCATATTGCTACAATATTTTTTCAAATGATACCCCAAGATATATTTGATTATTTAAAAAATGGTTTTTATCATCAAAGCGAAGCAGAATTAGAAAAAGTAAAAAGTATGCTATCCCAAGAAATGATTATTACTGAAGACGAAGAAGCATTCTTAAAGAAATTTGCTAGAGATTATTTAAGAAAAATTCAAATGTATGCTAATAACAAATTTCTATTTGATTCTAATCCTAACAACCCTGATTTAGATGATTTTCTAAAAGATTTAAAAACTCGTAAGGATATTATGGCAAATATAGGTAATAATATGAGTGTAGCAGCAACAATAATTAACAGTGAGGTTGATAGTATGACAAAACAAAACCAAGTACAAAAAGAAAGTCCAGAAATGGAAAGAGGAATGAGTTTAACTAGGACTAATTCTAAAACTCAAAGTGCTCAAAATTTTACAGAATTTCCTGAACAGTCTGAAGTTAATAATTTATATAAAGTCCGTGATTTTAGAGGATATTGTAATATGGTATTAATTTTAATATCAGCAATTACCTTAGGTATGTTTATTGCAGTTGTTACTTTAGGACTATAAAAAAAGTTGGTATGAAACCAACTTTTTAATTTTAATAATTTTCTTTTTTTAATTCAAAGAAACTTTGTGGGTGAGCACATACTGGACAAACTGCTGGAGCTGATGCACCAACAACAACATGGCCACAATTGCGACAAATCCAAATTGCTTCTCCTTCTTTGCTAAATACTAGTTTGTCTTCAACATTTTTAAGAAGTTTACGGTATCTTTCTTCATGTTCTTTTTCTATTGCAGCAACACCTTCAAAAAGATAAGCGATTCTTTCAAATCCTTCTTCATGTGCTACTTTAGCAAATTCAGCATACATGTCAGTCCATTCATAGTTTTCACCTTCAGCTGCATCAAGTAAATTTTCAGCAGTTGTAGGGATATCACCACCATGAAGTTCTTTGAACCACATTTTTGCATGTTCTTTTTCATTATTAGCAGTTTCTTCAAATATAGCAGCTATTTGTTCATAACCTTCTTTTCTAGCTTTTGAAGCATAGTAAGTATATTTATTTCTAGCTTGAGATTCTCCAGCAAAAGCTGCCATTAAATTAGCTTCAGTTCTGCTTCCTTTTAATTCCATAATTTTTTACCTCCATTCATATCAAGTATACTAAAAACCAAGAAAAAAAGCAATAACTTTGCTTTTTATTTACTTATTTTCGACAATTAATTTGATTGCAGTTTTTTGTTCTCCGTTGATTACAATATCATTAAACGCCGGAATTACTACTAGATTATCACCAGTTGGTGCAACAAAGCCCCGACATATAGCTATTGCTTTAATAGCTTGATTTAATGATCCAGCTCCAACAGTTTGTAATTCCACTGTCTTTTTTTCACGATAAATATTTGCTATTGCCCCCGCTACTTTACTTGGGTTAGATTTTGATGAAACCTTTAGAATTTCCATTATAATATTCCTCTCTTTCTAACAAATTATACTACTATATTAAAAAATTTATTCATAAAAAAAGGAAGTTATTTTCTTCCTATTAAATAATTTGTTAATGGATCAACTAATTCAAGTATACCATGGATTAAATAAAAGTAACCGAGTACCAATACTTGAATATCATTTTCATAATATAAATTAATTGTTGTAAGTAAACCACTTAAAATAAACAATATTAAACAAACAATTTCTAAAATCCAGACCCCACTTTTTCGATCATTGTAATAATCGGCCTTCTTAAGTTTAATAACTGACATTAAAGCAATCCAAACAAATAGACATAAAGCTAAATACCAAGGAACATTATCAACATCTAAAAACAATACTAAAACCAAAGCAATAATTGATGCTAAAGTTGTAAATAATCCTTCATAATCTTTAGTCTTTCTAATAAGTATGAATTTAATAAGATTAAACAGTGCATAAACTCCTAAAACTATTGAAAATATTAATTTGACATCTACAAAATGAAATAAAGGAAAAATAAGTAGCAAACTTCCACAAACAATTAAAAATGCCGCAATAATTAATTCTACTTTTTGTTTTGAATTCATAAGTTACCTCCATCTAAATAATAGATTAGATTCCTTAAAAAGTCAATATTTATCCAAAAGAAAAACCGAAATAATTCGGTTAATTTCTTATTGGTGCCCAAGGCCGGACTTGAACCGGCACGGGTTATTACACCCGCAGGATTTTCTTACTACTATAGTTTTCACTACCACATACATGTTTGTAGTCTGGACTTTCTCTTTACCATATCTTACGACTTAGGTATTGCCCGTCAAGTCTCTACACCTTATTTGCGATTTCTATAATTATCAGTTAATGCATGACAATTTGGACAAAGAAGTTGTAAATTTCCAAATGAATTACTTTGTTATTGCCATTGATATGGTGTAATTCTAATGGAATTTTTTGATTGTTCCATTGACTCAAACCACACATTTCGCATTTATAAGGTTTTAATTTTTCCTTTAAAATACGATTTTTTAACTTATAACTAGTAATGGGTATTTCGTTATTAAAATATTTTTCGATAGGCTTGATATCAGCTGGACTATTATTTTTATTCCAGCCTTGTCCTAAAAAATGGGATGTATCAATATTATATTTATCCAAATGTTTTTGTAAAACACGATAATTTCCACCATAGGGTTTTAATCCTAATGTCAACAAGCATTCGCGTTTACTCCTGGATTTCATAACTATTTCTGTCAATACATCTTTAGAATATTTCAATCTCAAAATTCCCCCACAAATCTTGGCTCGGGATTGCCATCAGCGTTATCTGTAAGGTTTCCCCGAATTTGAGCAAATTCACATAACTCATT